>NZ_QTXM01000010.1:0-109885 GCF_003461645.1 Alistipes sp. AF14-19 | reverse complement strand
GCAAACTGTTGTCGATGGATCGGTTTATCCGGTTTGCTCCCAAACATATATAAAGGAAGAATACAAAGAATTTGTATGCAACCATGACGACGATATATTAGAACGATATTTGGCGGATAGCGAAATTTCACCGGCTGATTATTGGAATACGATAATCGCTCTTGTGGCAAAAGCCAAAGTCTATCCGGTGCTACATGGATCAGCAATGTTCAATATCGGTATCAATGAGTTGTTGGACGCCATTTCTTCTTTTATACTTCCTCCGGCATCAGTCTCAAACAGACTTTCAGCTTATCTCTATAAGATAGAGCATGACCCCAAAGGGCATAAAAGAAGTTTTCTTAAAATAATTGACGGAAGTCTGAGACTTCGAGACGTTGTAAGAATCAACGATTCGGAAAAATTCATCAAGATTAAAAATCTAAAGACTATTTATCAGGGCAGAGAGATAAATGTTGATGAAGTGGGTGCCAATGATATCGCGATTGTAGAAGATATAGAAGATTTTCGAATCGGAGATTATTTAGGTGCTAAACCTTGTTTGATTCAAGGATTATCTCATCAGCATCCCGCTCTCAAATCCTCCGTCCGGCCAAATAAGCCCGAAGAGAGAAGCAAGGTGATATCCGCTCTGAATACATTGTGGATTGAAGACCCGTCTTTGTCCTTTTCCATAAACTCATATAGTGATGAATTGGAAATCTCGTTATATGGTTTGACCCAAAAGGAAATCATACAGACATTGCTGGAAGAACGATTTTCCGTAAAGGTCCATTTTGATGAGATCAAGACTATCTACAAAGAACGACCTATAAAAAAGGTCAATAAGATTATTCAGATCGAAGTACCACCCAACCCTTACTGGGCCACAATAGGGCTGACTCTTGAACCCTTACCGTTAGGGGCAGGGTTGCAAATCGAAAGTGACATCTCCTATGGTTATCTGAACCATTCTTTTCAAAATGCCGTTTTTGAAGGGATTCGTATGTCTTGCCAATCTGGTTTACATGGATGGGAAGTGACAGATCTGAAAGTAACTTTTACTCAAGCCGAGTATTATAGCCCGGTAAGTACACCTGCTGATTTCAGACAGCTGACCCCTTATGTCTTCAGGCTGGCTTTGCAACAGTCAGGTGTGGACATTCTCGAACCGATGCTCTGTTTTGAGTTGCAGATACCCCAAGTAGCGAGTTCCAAAGCTATTACAGATTTGCAAAAACTGATGTCTGAGATTGAAGACATCAGTTGTAATAATGAGTGGTGTCATATTAAAGGGAAAGTTCCATTAAATACAAGTAAAGACTATGCCTCAGAAGTAAGTTCGTACACTAAGGGCTTAGGCATTTTTATGGTTAAGCCATGTGGGTATCAAATAACAAAAGACGGTTATTCTGATAATATCCGCATGAACGAAAAAGATAAACTTTTATTCATGTTCCAAAAATCAATGTCATTAAAATAATGGAGCGGTCAGGAAATTTCTATAAGGCAATACGGTTGGGATATATACTTATCTCCATTCTTATCGGATGTATGGCATATAATAGCCTCTATGAATGGCAGGAGATAGAAGCATTAGAACTTGGCAATAAAAAAATAGACGAGCTCCGAAAAGAAATAAACAATATCAATATTCAAATGATAAAATTTTCTCTATTGGGTGAAACAATACTGGAATGGAACGATAAAGATATCGAGCATTACCATGCACGGCGTATGGCAATGGACAGTATGCTCTGCCGTTTCAAGGCCACCTATCCAGCAGAGCGCATCGATAGTGTGCGCAGTCTTTTAGAGGATAAGGAACGACAGATGTTCCAGATAGTCCGGTTAATGGATGAACAACAATCTATTAACAAGAAGATAGCCAATCAAATTCCGGTTATTGTACAGAAAAGTGTGCAGGAACAGTCCAAAAAGCCAAAATATAATCGGCATTTCGAAAATTCCACTTTGAAATAATCGGATTTCAACCTCCGATCTTGAAATATCGACAAAAAAAGCAAAATTTAAGGGACGTTTAAAACATGCTTAAACGTCCCTTAAATTTGGATTACCCCCTATCTCTATTTATAATTGTAGTAACTTGGGGTATATTTATCCAAAAATAATAGCAGCCAAGATTGCCAGCCACACCATACCTCCTCCTGCGAGCGTCCATAGAATGTCCTGCATGTCGGCTTTCGGGTCGATCTTGCGCTCCTTGACAACGGCGGCCGTCAGGACGGCGATCATCGACACAATCAAAGGCAGCCACCGCCACCAGGCGCCCAACGGCACGGCCACGATCAACGCCGCGGAGGCGATGACCGCCCCGACTGCGAAGTGCTGGTATTTGTCCTTGGCAATGGCGTTGAGCCATCCGACGAGTTTATTGATAAGTCTTTTCATATATTTGCGGTATTTTGAGAGCTCGACCGACAGGTTACTTATCCGGGAACCGCTCCCTGATCTCGGCCTTCTTGGCAAGATAGAGTGCCTTCTGCTCGTCGGCTTCGAGTATCTTGCCCTCGGCCAGATAGCCCTCGTAGGCCATCAGGTATTGGTCCGCCTCGGCGCGGTAGGCGGCCTCTCGGAGTTGTT
Source organism: Alistipes sp. AF14-19 (assembly GCF_003461645.1). NCBI lineage: Bacteria > Pseudomonadati > Bacteroidota > Bacteroidia > Bacteroidales > Rikenellaceae > Alistipes > Alistipes sp. AF14-19. The sequence goes on along the minus strand of NZ_QTXM01000010.1, from coordinate 107,302 downwards.
CGGGATTCGCCATCAGCTCCGGTTCGGGCGCGTACTCCTCCCAGCCGACCCGAATGCGGTCATCTTCCTCTGTGTAGACCTCCCGGTAATGCTTCGGCGGATCGGATGGTTCAGGTTGCTCGTCGAAGATCACCTCTTTGTATCCAAGCGGGATCAGTTTGTCCGGACGCGGGTTGCAGACCAGCCCGTCGGCGGTCCTGATTGTTGTAGGGGCGTACTTCAGACGCCCGTCGATCAGTTTTGCGTAGTTGTTCATTGTTTTCGGTTTATTTGATGATTATCTGCGGCGTTCCGGACGCAGTCAGGTCATATCCTCCGTCGCTTTGCAAAAGCGGCGGTAAGTACTCGTCGTTCAGCGGGAGTTGCTTGGCGCTGTCGAGCCAGGACAAGGCGACATCGGGAATCAGCTCGACACTATTTATGGTAATCGTCAACCGTCGATCAGATCCCACAGTCCCGCCATAATAATAGATACGGTTGATATTGTCCCGGTTGTTGATGACCTTGAGCGTAAAACTCCCATTTTGCGCAGGGATCATCGCCGGCCTATTCCCTACATATACAAAAGGTTCTCCGCTTTGATAATCGGACACAGAACCTTTAATCATCACGACCGCTCTCGTTTGAATAAATCTTCCCAATAAAAGCTCCCGATAGTAAACAGCATCGGGTTTTCCGGTCCATGTATAGGTAGTTATACCCGTGAGCTCAAACGGTTTCTCATGCCATTGTCCCACAAGGTTCTGCGGCAAATACTCGGCGATGCAGCCGAGCGTTCGTAACGACACAGGTTGAATTTCGACCCATGAATTTGCATCGGCATTTGGTACAGTTACACTAAAACCAGAGATATTAGTTCCTGTTGTGCGATATACAATCGTGGCGTCAGCCGCATCCTCCATATTGATAGGAAGACTACTATTGTCTGCCAGAACGCGTACGGGAGCATTACTACGATACTTGAATTTAGCTTCAACAACACATCCGACCGGATGCCCCATGAATTGATAGCTGTATACCGACAATAAACCTGACGATCCCCAAATTATATGTGCGTATCGACCCGTGAAACCATTAGCATTATCCTCTAAATAAGAGGTAACACCGGACCCTTCATTATTAGGATAGAACCTGATATTTCCAATGTTAGATTCAGAGGCTTCCCAACGATATTTATCGGCTAACGGTACCACATACCCTGCAGGATCGCCGTTGTTGTAGTGTGCGGCTACTTCTTCCGCGGAAAGGGCGTAGTTGTAGTGGCGGCAAAATACGAGCGAGCCTTGGGGGATATATGTATTGCTGCCGGTCCTGAATAAATCCGTGATCTTGTATCCCGTAACCGGGAAACGTGCGGCTTCTGTCCCATTCAGATAGCATATCGCCGTAGTACCGTCGTAGGCAACATCAACAAGATAGCTATCCCCTGGAATAATGTCTACTGTCGCGTTTCCGCCCCCGCAATAGACGCGAAGCTGATTTGTCGTCAGGGCATAAATTTCAATCATGGAAATGCCAAACCCGGCTATCACTTGCATTTTATCGCTGGGGATGTACCTGAAAAGGCACTCAAGAGTTCGCGGGCCTTCGAAAAGCAGTCCGGCGCTCTGTAATTGGAGATACCCTTTCGTGCAATTCACCCCCTCCTGCTGCTCGCGCTCGCTGCGCAGCGCGGCGATCTTCAACAAACTTCGTCTGCGGTCCATGGCTATTCGATGATTGCGCGGAGTTCCTCGATATTGATCTCGTAGGCTCGATTCGGCGCCGGGGTCTTGTAGCCGATGATGTCCACGAGGTCATCCGACCAGGTGAGTTCCGTGGCAACGTTTCCCGATGTGAAGAAGATCGCCGAAGTCCGGGCCGATTTTTCCACGGTCCCGATCTTGAGCGAGGTCAGCTCCCCGCAGATGTATTTGTGGTTGCCTTCGACGTTGATCGTGACATCCGCACCTTCGACGTTGACAACGACGGGGGCGGCCGCTGCGGCGGCTTCGAGAGCTTTGGCGGCAGCGTCGAGGGCGGCGGTTGCGGCTTCCGTCGAAGCGGCCCCGGACGCCAAAACCTGCCACCAAGCCCCGTCCGTCACCGGGTGTCCGAGGTTGTTATCCTGGAGTGAAACATAGGACGAATCGCCCGCTGTAACGAAGTCCAGGCGCTCGTATGTAATGCTCGCCGAATACGCCTTTTTGGGCGTAAGGCCCACTTTCCCTAAATTTGTCTTTGCCATATCTGTCAGTCGTTAATTTCGTAATACAAATGCCCGTCATCCTTGAGTTCGAACTCGGAACCGTGGCCGTAGCCGGGCTGGTAATTCACGCCCAGGAGCATTGTCGCCGGATCAATGTCGAACGTGGCGAAGATCGGACCGCCATCCGAGCGGACGGACGAGGGCATATAGTCGTTCGCCTCTTCATCCCAGAAGGCCCAGTAATTCGTATCGTCGACCGTTACGATCTTCGGAGGGTGGTCGGCCAGAGATTTCGCACGCGCAGCCTGCTGGTCGGCGTTTGAGGCTGATTTTTTTGCACGTTCAGCAGCCTTATCCGCACTATCAGCAGCCTTATTAGCTTTGTCTTTTGCGATGACAGGTCCTTCTGCATATTCCTGTTCGGTTCCCTCATAACCATACTTCTGTGCGATCTCATAGGCCGACTTTCCGTCCAGTCCATAACGCAAAGCATGATCTGTCAGGATAATATGGGTTAGTTTATCATCCATAAAAATCCATTATTTTTGTATCTGTAAGTATAAGTAATCGGTTGGTCAACGTTTTTTTATAACCTGACGCCTTTACAGTATAGGTCGTTTCGAGCGTTGCGATACCCGCATCGAGTTTTCCGGTTTCCGAGGATGGGATATTGAACACAGCCCGATCTGTTCCTTTGACGATCGGCAGCCCGCTGCCTTGCGTCGATCCGTAAATTCTCGGCCCGTTCCCGGTCGTGTAAACCAACATGTCGATCTCCACCTCTTCGAGAGAAACTCCCGTCGGATATACGGCAATCCCAATGCTGTCGCCTTTGGCATATATCGGTAATTTCGGTATCATCTTACAGGTCGTTTAAACAGGTATTTAACCCATGCGAACCATTTGCGGCGTTTCAGATACATCTGATCGGCCTGGTTGTCGTAACACTCCCGCTCGAGGGCTATGTCTCGGTATGCCGTGTCGTATGGCGGCAGCAACCATTCGAGGGCCCAAAGGGTGCAGTACAGGACGACATGGTAACAGATCGGCACAGTACAAAGCCACCGCCAGGATAATCCGCAGGCAGGAATCAGCACCAGGAGCGCCGTCGCGTAGAGGATCAGCCACTCGATCTGCTGCCGGGTGTGTATGGCTTCGTGGTTCTCTGTTTTTGGTGTCAGGTTCTTGTTCTTGGTGAACAGGACCCCGAAAAAGTTGATTGTCCGGGCCTTGCCCAGCGGAATCAGGTTGTTGTGAATGACGATCATGCCGTAATGATCTTATTCCAGCCTCCATTCATTGTGTCGGCACATTTGTAGTTCTCATTATCGGTGGAGCTGAAATAACTGTATTCATACCTACTACCCTGGCACATGAATACATTGTAACTGAAATGTATACCGCCATCGCTGATACATTGAGTAAGGTTTCTGCAATGATAGATTCCAATCGAATCAATCGAATATTCATCTGATCTTACATTGCATTGCAGCATATTTTCGCACTCCATAAACCCCCAAGCCTGATGACTTTTCGAGTGGATAAATATGGAGCAACGGATCAGATTCTTGCAATTGAAGAAACAATAGGGATCATCTGGCGTATAAATATCAGCACCCTCGCACTTGCAGTCCTCCAAGTTAACCATATTTACAAATCCGTGACCTTGTCCCGTCGTTTTTACACATACTCCATGGGCGCTGTAACCACTCTCTAAACTTGGAATTGTGCTGTACTTTAAGCATGAATCACTACCTGCATATTGGACGAGGCTTCCGGGCTGTCCAACAATCCGTTTGGTATTGGGATGCAGCAGAATGCCACTTGATGGAGCCGTCCATGTCCCTTTCTTGATCAGAACACACGTCGCATTGGGGTTGTTGTTCAGTCCAGCCAAAGTAGCGTTGCTATCCACAACGTAATCGAATGGTGTATATTTCGCTACGTCCTGAATGGCCTTGTTCCAGGCAGTGCGCTCGTTATCAGTGATAAGCCGATGTGTAGCATCCTGAATCGCGTCGATGAACCGCACGCCGCCGTCCCGGGTGATCTGCACATAGCTGCCCGCAGGTTTTACGGTTGTTGCCACAGCCTTGTAGATGTGGGCGATGGGCTTGACGTTGCCGTCGTTGTAGACATCCGTTTCGGTCTCGTAGCCCAGTGTGAGGTAGACGGGCAGGGCTGTCGCAGTAATCCCGGCAAATGGCACGACGACCTTGACCGTCGCATTGTCGGCCCCGGGCCCTTCGAGCACGACCAGACCGGGCGCTATGTCGTACTTGCTGCCGTTTGCCTTCACCTCGCATCCGGAAAGGACAAAAGCCCCGTACTGGGAGAAGAAGCCGTCGATCACCTTCAGCGGCTCCTCCTGGAGTGATACGAACGCATCGCCGTACCAGTTACGGACGCCGAGCACTTGTGTTTGTCTTTTCATCTTTGGTCTATTTTATACGTTGTTAAAGCAGCCCTGTATTTCTCGATGTCAGCCCGTATCTGTTCGGTATCGACACCTGCCGGAACATGGACGATGAAGTCCACATTCCCGAACTGCTCGCGGTTCTCTCCCCGGAGCGATACTACCGCCGGAGTACCTTCGCCCCTGTTCAGTCCCACGGGGACTGCCACGCCCACACCTTCGGAGCGTATCCCGACCGCAAACCCCGTTTCACGGTAGGATTCGATCGTGATGTCCGCCGCTCCGTATTTGTTGCGCAGGAACTGTTCGAGCACTCCTTCCTGATTGGTCACGTTGAGCAGTTTACGGGTTTCGTCGCGCCACAGGCTGAAGGCGGCGAACAGGTCCGCCAGCGGCTTTACAAAGGCCCGCAGAATCCGCAGACGGACGGGTTGACGCTTGTGTTCCGGCAGGAGCTGCCGCACCTGGTTCCGGAAGTCTATCTTATAGTTCCTCATAGCGATTTGGTAGATGTCAGGGTCAGCGTGTTCCCCTCGGCTGCGTACTCGAAATACCCTGCGGCCAGTTCGGCCAACACATCGACGGGGGCGAAGTCCGCCCCGGCGCTGGTCTTATGCTCGAGCCTTACGACCTTTACCGTCACGACACCTTCGGCGTGCATGACGGCGTCTACGAGCCGCTGGGCATAGAATACGGCATCGAATGACAGCGAGGTCTTGAACGTCTCGAGAGCCTGTCCGACCTGCTCACGCACGACACTCGAGGGGACCGCCGGATCATAGTACACCTCCAGGTTGTAGCGGATCGTATCGGCAGTCGTGCTTACGATCGTCGTAGGAATACCCGTCGTGTGGATCGTGTCGATGTAGTCGGTCAGGTTGCGGCGTTCGCTGTCGTCCAGAGGGATGATCCGGCCCTCTCCGTCGGTTTTGGCCACGCGGATCGAAATCATCTTATAGACCTCGTTCACGGCCACGACCTTCACGATCCGGCTGTCGGGGTCGTCCTGCTCGTAGTAGAACTGCGCCGTGTTCTTGTCGAATACCAGTGTATGTCCGTTCTGAAAACGGTAGCACATTTCGGCATACCACAATTTGGTGCCCGGAGTGATCTTGGCCGTCAGCTCGTCAACCTCCTGACGGAACAGATCGAGAATTATTTCAAAGGCGTGGATCGCCGCTGCGACCACATAGGTCCACAGCCGCCACTCGGCGACCTTCGAGGTCGAGAGCTTCGGGAAATAGGTCTGCAGGTCGGTGATGATCGACTGCTGTATGTCGTTAATCGTTCTGGCCATATCGGTAGGTTGTTATGTCGTTTCCCAACTCTTTGAGCGTGTTCTTGCGCATCAGGCCGCTTTCGTCGTCGATGCGCAGCTGCGTCCCCGGTGCAACGGCCACGTCCAGGTAAAACCCCGTTTCGCCGATGCTGTCGATCCCCAGCTGCACGAGGGCTTCCGGATCGTTGGCGATCTGCGGATTCAGGGCAAGGATTTCGCCCACGGCCTCGCAGGTTCCATACTGCTCGAGGGCGATGTCGTAGACCGTCTGCCGGGCCTTAACTGTTGCTGTCGTCATATTCTGCGCTTATCGTCAATGTTCCGTCCGTATCGTAGTCTATGGCATCGACCCGCATTCCGTCGCGCTCGCACTGCTTGCGCACGGTTCGGAGGAAGTCCGCCGGATCGGTGTCATGCAGGAACGATACACAGTCGACGCCGACGGTGGGCGCCTCCTTGAAATCGCCCTGGCTTGCCAGCAGCAGGTCCCGCTTGTGCTGCTCCGTCGCCTCGGTCCGGATCAGATCGTCGGACAGCTCCACGTCCCCCGTCGATGTCTGTAAAATGTCGATCATCGTATCAATGCGTTACGTTGGTGTCCTCATAATCCCCGCGCCGGACCTTGTCGTGCTTCGATGCCGGGGCGGGAACCTCTACGGGCTTGGGATTGTTCTGCGCCGATGCGCTTCCGGTCACGGCCACCGCTCCCGAGGGAATGGTGTGCGTATGCGTGTTGAAGGCCTCGATCAGGTCGTTGATCTTGCGGGTGAGCGGCTCGATATTGATCAGTCCGCCCAGCTCGCCGCCGTTCAGGACGATCTTCGGGGCCGAGGCCTCGATCCGTTCCCCATCGCAGGTCATGGTCACCTGATCCCCGAGGGTGAAGACCACCTTGTCGATCTCGGAGAACAACGCCACATACAAGCGGTCGCTCGCGTCGATCCGGGCGACGATCACCGCGCTCTCCCTCTTGGGGATCAGCACCCTCCCGCGCAGGTTCTCCTTCTCGACGGAGTACAGCAGCACCCCTTCGTAAACAATGCCGCCGATCTGCACGTCGCACGTCCTGGCGTTCTCGTCGACACTTTTGACCGTGCCGTACATGGCCGCCTTTGCCGCATTGCGCAACCGCTCTGATAACATCATGCGGACCTCGCGTATCTCTTTCTCGCTGCTCATATTTTTATCCCTATTTCCACGGTCCGGCGTGCTCCGCCCGTCCCGTAGGTTGTTTCTACTCCTTCGATGTAATACCGTCCGTCCCGCTCGTGGTAGACCTCGTCCTCGATCTCGGCCACCATGCACGGGGCGGCATAGGGCTGCAGGAAGGCGGTGATCCTGCCTGCATAACCGTCGTAACTGTATCGCTTCAATTCTGCCGCCGCCAGGGCTGCCAGTTCCTGCTGATCCTTCACGTCATAGAAGTACAGCTTCTTCTCCGTCCCGTCCTTCGGACCGATCTCGGCCTCGACCTTCGTCCCGTCCTTGTAGATGCACACGGCCTTGATCTTCAGCTTCACGTCTTCGGCCCGCTGATATTTCAGATCGTCGTCCTTCACCACGTTGTAGCGCAGGCGGTATTTCACGGCATCGCCGACGACCTTGTAAGGCTCGCAGGCGTAGACACGCCCCTCGAGGTCGAACCATACCGCCAGGCCGTACTTGGTCTGCAACTGTCCCAGGACCCACGCCACGGGCTTATTGTCCGCAGGGAATGCCTCGAGGGTCAGCGTCGCGGCATATCCCACCTGCAGGCCGCAGGCTTTCAAAACAGCAGCGAGCGTGGTCTTCCCCTGCAGCGTGACATTCCGGCGGCGGGTGGTGTAGAACTCGTCCTCGCAAACGATCTCGAGGGGCGTCTGCAAGTTCAGCTGCTTCACATAACCCCGAAATTCGGTGTACAGGCGTCCGTCATACCCGAGCTGGATTTCCACCGGATCGCCCGCCTTGATCACCTGTGCAGTCTCGACGTAGGCCGGAGGGGTCCCAGTCTGCCGGAGCACCGCCGTCACCGGAACCTTCACCGAAGCCGTGGCCCCGATCGTATGGATCGAGCGCTTGATCTTGATGTCATGCACTCCGCCGAAATACTTGCTTCCGATGGTTATTTTACTGCACGGTAGATACATGGCTATTGCAGTATCAGTTCAAAAGGTGAATCCGTTTCGCATTCGATCGTCACCGCCTGGCCATCCTCCACACCGGGCGTCGGCGGGTACTGGATGTCCGTGATCACGACCCGGTCGCCCTCGTCGAGCAGCAGGTCCGTCAGCACGCAGATCAGTTCGACCGATTCGTTGATGTTGTAAAGTTCCTTCATGCGCGCAATCTGCGCCTCGGGATAACTGCCGTCTGCGGACCTGATGAAGGCCGCGACGGAGATTTTGTAGTCTCCGATGCTGATCAGCTCCTTGACCGACCCGCGGCGGCCCACCAGAGGCGTACGCACGATGTTCTTGGTTCCGGTAATGCTGATCACGGCGTTCTCCAGCTCGAGGGTGTGATCCTCGCCCCGTATGTCCTGATGCCTGATGAATACGGGCATGAAGTACCACCTGCCCAGGGCATCCTTCTTGTACAGGCGCGTACCTTTCACGAGCTCTTGCTGCGGAGCTGGAGAGGTCGGGATGTCGAAGTTGTCCCCGGTGTAGCTGCCGGCCGGACGATTCGGGGAAAAGGCTCCCGGATAAGGCAGGCCCTTATAGCCGATGATCGACTGCAGCAGGTGCTCGATGTTATACTTATGCTTCATATTCGTCCAAGACTTTTTTCAGTACGGCAGTGACTTCCTCCTCGATCTGATTGTAGCCCTTCCCGTCGGCGTTGGCGATGTGTATCTCGATCGTGTCGCAGAATTTGCTCATCGTGACACCTCCGCGGCGCTGACTGTTGTATGCCAGTTCCGTCGGTGTCGGCCGGGCCGTTCCCCCGGACTGCGGGAGCGTAGTCGCCGCCACCGTGAGCGGCATGGCCAACGATGCCGCCGCGGTCGCCAGGGACGGAACCCGCACCGCCGAAAGCCGCGAGGCGATGGCCGTGTAGGCCGCCGATCCTTTCATGTCGGGGATGATCTTGTTCAGATCGAGCACCGTCTTGCTCCCGGACCCGGTCCCGGTCCCCGTCTTGGAGAAGTCGATGTTTACCTTTTGTTTCGTGCGGGGCGTCTTCGTGCCGTCCGGGGTTTCAGAAGCCGCAATCAACGGACTGACGGCATTGGCTGCGCCATTCTTGCCGTTTTTCCAGGAGAGCTCCCAGGAGAGGGAACTCCCGGCATCCTGGGCGAGGTTCTTCAGGTTCTTGGCCCCGTCGACGATGGCCTTCTTGCGGCTGTCGATGTCGCCCGAAATCTGCGAGATCATCGCCTCGTTCTCGGCCTTGTCGCCCAGGCCTACGGCCTTCTTGAACTTGTACCACCCGAGTTTTATGTAATCCAGGCCGATCATAATACCGTTGACCATCGTGCTGAACTCGTACTTGATCGTTTCGACGAACAACTTGCCCGTCAGCTTCATAAACTTGACGACGCTGTCCCACTGCTTGCCCCAGCCCTCGACCTTCGTAACGCAAACGGTGATGACGGCGATCAGGGCCGTGATCCCTGCCACGATCCAGGTGACCGGACAGCCCCACAGAGAAGCGTTCAAAAGCCACTGTACGCCTGTCCATGCCACCGTTGCCGCCTTTACGGCTCCGGCCCACACGGTGTGTAGTTTTTCCGCGCTGGTGACAAAACCGATCGCCTTGCCGAACAGCCCGAACAGGGGTAAGAGTTGCGAAACAGTTACAGCCTGCTGCGCGATGATCGTGGCGTAACCGCCAGTTGATCCCGTAAGTTCGAAAAACCCGATCTTCAGGTCGTCGATCCGGGCCTGGCAGCGTGCCATCATCTGCTGCACGGTGTCGGTGCGGATCGCGGCCTGCTCCTGGGCGACATTGGTGGCCGTGACCTGGGCGGTCATTTCGGCCACGGCATCCGAGTTCTTGATCAGAAACTGCGCTGCGGCGATGTTCTCCATGCCGAACACTTTCGACAGATAGGCGGCATCCGTCAGGCGGGGCTTCAGGGCATCGAGGGCATCCGAGAAGCTGTTTTTGCGGAAGTCCACGCCGAGGACGGTCTGCATCTTCAGCATGATGTTGCGCAGGGCCGTACCCGCTTCGGCTCCCTTCAGGTTATTTTTCGATAGAACCTCGATCGCACCTGCCGTGTCCTCGACCGTGAGGCCTGCGGCATTGGCCGCCGCACCGACGACCTTGAACGACTGCGAAAGGTCGACGATCTCCGCGGCTCCGTACTTCGAACCTGCCGCCAGAATGTTGATCACCCGGTTGGCCTCCGTAGCCTGAAGACCGAACTGGTTGATCGTTCCGGCCAGGGCCGTGGCGGCATCGTTCATCGACATCCCTGCAGCATGGGACAGCGTGATGGTGTTCTGCTGCAGGGCCTTCAGCCCCTCCATGCCGATCTTGTCCACCTGAATCTGCGAGGCCAGCAGGGCAAAGGCATTCGCCGCCTGCTGCGCACCCAGCCCGCTCTCCTTACCCGTCTGCCGGGCGACTTTCCCCAGGTCGCGCAGCTCGTCGCCCGCGATACCCGTGATCGACGACAGGTCGGCCATCGACTGCTCGAAGCCGATGCCGGGACCTGTTAAATTCGCAACACCTTCGGCTAATTGTTTGACCTGCTCGATAATGGAGGTCAGACTGATTCGCTCGATCTGTTTTTGCAGACCGCCGAATGCATTGGCCGACTTGTCAACGTGTTCCGTAATCTGCCGGGTCGAGTTCTGCACGGATTCGTCGACTTTCTCGACGACCTGCACGATCTTTGTGAACTCCGCAAACATATTCTGTATCGCGATGAAGACATTCCCGCCGATATCTACTTGGTAATTTGCGCGATTATCCATATATTTGCAGAAACTGTATTGCTATGACTGTTGCAGGTTGGATATTCTTGATCTTTGTGGCTGCCGCTTTGCTTAACCTTTTGGGTGAGGGCTTCAAATGTGCCATGCACATCGACAAGTGGCGCGACCTGTGGCAAATCAGGCGGTAGGCGTATATCTGCGTACCCGCTCATTCTCCACCCATTCGGCCATTCTCACCTGAAAGCCCCACGCCTCGTCCGACAGCGTGTCGGGGTCCATGTGCAGCACCGAGCGGATCAGGGCGTTGCCCGCATGCAGCCACCCGTCACCCTTGACGACCTCGGTGCCGCTCAAAGTTTTTTTATTTCCCCGACCCTGATCTCTACGATTTCCGAAATCAGCTGCGACAGCCCCATGAAATAGCGGTCGTCGTCACGCAGTTCCTCGTCGCCTCCGAGCCAGCAGTTCGACAGGATGACTTCGGCGAACTTGAACGGGTCCTCTTTGCCGACCACCGATGCAGCAGCGATCACGTCACGTCCCGGACGATGCAGGTAGCAGGTTTTGCCGTCAACCTCGTAGGCGAATACATCGCCGTGCTTCTTCTTCCATGCCGCGATCTTTGCGGCCATATCCTTCTTTTCCATAATGATTTTATGCGGGTTTAAAGGGTGTTTAAACAGCCCACGGTTCGATGCCGTGGGCTTGTTTTATTTCGACGCGATGTCGTAGTCGATGTCGAGAGCGACGAACGGCATGGCATGCTCGCTTTTCATGTCGCCCGCCTTCATGCCCGAGGGGAGTTCCGAAAACGAGGCGCAGATGATCTGGTCGACCGTGATGGCCGTGCTGTCCTCGGGGATGTAGGAGATCAGAATATCCACATCCACGTCGAGGATGTCCTTGTAGCCTTTTTCACGGGCGGCGCGGTTCATGGCGATGATCTCGCTCTGCAGCAGCGTCAGAGTTCCCGACGCGGCCCGCTGACCGTGCTGGATGCCTTTGGCGTAACGCCCTGCAGCATACAGAGCCTCCTTTGCCTTGGTGAGCTTGTAGTCGACACTGGTCGCTCCGACCACCGGGCGGCCCCACATGATGATCTTGATGGTGCCCCAGTCGTACTCTTTTCCGTTGATTCGTATTTTCATGCTGCTACTGCTTGATTGCCGGATTCTCAAATCCGAGGTTTACGATGATGTACCGCAGCGTGCCCCGCGGTCTGATCCTGCACGAAACCGCCATGCGCCGGGTCGAGAGGACATTCTGCGCCGGATCGACATACGATTTGAAGTCGCTGATCTCGCCCTGCATCGCCACTGCGACGGCGTTGTCGATCAGGCGTTCGTAGTACGAGCACATCTCCTGCGGGATGTTGCCCTCGTCGTCGGTCTCGATGTCGTCCTGAATCTCCTCGATGTAGGCAGTATAGGCGTAGATCGTGGCCTTGTCCGCCACACGTCCGTAGTTCAGGTTGCTGTAATCGTCCGACAGCGGGGCCCCCATGTGGTCGTCGTTCGGGTAGTAGCCGTTCTTCTTCGAGAAGGAGCGGTAGATGATGTAACCCGCCTCGTCCAGCAGGTCGAGCATCGCGTCGCACTCCTCGGGGGTTCTGCCGTTGGTCAGCCATCCCTCGGCGGTGATCGCTCCCGACTTCACGCGGGCCAAAGACTGGTTTACGGAAATCCGTGCGGCGCGTCCGAGCATCTGCCCGATTGCAGCGGTCTTGTTCGTCCGATCGTCGCAGGCCATAACGAAGCCTACACGGTTGGTGCTGCCCTCGCGGGGCTTGTAGAGCTTGTCGGTCTTGCCGTCCCAGCCAGCGGCGGGAATCAGGCACCGGAAGGGCATCACCTTCCGGGCGAAGCTCTCGCCGACGGACTGCGCCGCGGTGGCCGCCGTCACGGCATCCTTGTCGATGCCCGTATCGGTGGTGTCGGCGCTGTACTCGTCGGGCGGCAGACGGTTGATGCCGACCAGGCGGATGCGGCCTTTGGCGTAGGTGATCAGTTTCTTCAGCGGCGAGCCCTCCTCGATGCTGCACATCTGCGAGAGCAGCGTGGCCTCGGAAACGACGAGCAGGTACAGCTCGGCGCCGTCGCCCGTCTCCGTATAGAAGGCCGTCAGCTCCTTGTGTGCAAGGGGGTTGTTTTCAGCCGTGATGCCCAGCCGGGCGATGTCCCGCGAGGAGTTGATCAGGTAGACCTCGTTCAGCGCGAGCTTGTCGGAGACGGCGGCGCCCGTCAGGATCAGCCCGGCGACACCGTCGTCGCTCTGTGCGATACGGCCCAGGTTCCCGTTCTCGAGGTTGATGGTTACGTTAGGTAATGCCATGGTTATCGCACGTTAATGGTTCGTACTTCGCCTTCGCCGAGGCCCTTCTGATGGTACTGCGCGAGGTTCTTGTCTTTGTCGAGGAACACCTGTCTGTCGCTGGTGATGTGGAAGGCCTTGCAGTCGGGATAGGCTTTCGCATACTTCTCGGCCAGGGCCTGGAACGGGTCGGCCTTCCGGGCCTGCTCGGCGGCAGCCTCCTCGGCTTCCCTGCGGGCCTGATCCGCTTCGGCCTTCTCGGCATCCTCGATGGCTTTGGCCTCGGCGCGGAAATCAGCCTCCCGGGCTACGGCCTCGGCGACCTTCGCCGTGGCGGCCTGACAAGCCGCTTCCAGGGCCGCCAGGCTCTCCTTGAGGGCAGCCTTCTCCTCGGCGGTTTTAGCGCCTTTCACGGCGTCCTTACCCTCGGCGACCCGTGCCTTTGCGGTTTTGGTTTCGGCTTTTGCGGCTTTCACGGCATCAGCCAGGCGGGCCAGCTCCTCCTTGCGCTGCTCGGCGCTCATGTCTTTAATATTCATGTTTTCAGATTTTTAACAGTTTGCGGGTTTTATAGACCCCGAACAGGATCAGCGACACGGCTGAAACCTGTCCGATACGCATCCAGGTCCGCTGCCAGGTATTCTGGCGATTGACCTCGACGACTTGAAACTCTTTGCGGGTAGACGTATGGCGTTCGATGCGGTCTTTCAAAGTCAGGTAAATAGCCATACTGTCGGCCTGGGCCGTAGCCGTCAGGACATTATCGCGGACCTCGATGTCGGGAGGCTTCAAGCGGTTCCCCGCCTGGTACTCCATCAGTCGGCGCATCTGCACCTGACCCACGCTGTCGCATTCGAGAAGCGCCCGGAGCATCGACTGGTCGCGTTCGAGGACCACCACCGTATCCCGGACCTGTTCGGTCACGGTCACCGTATCGGTCGCCTCCGTCTGCGAAGATTGCAGTTTGAGGCTTGGACTGCACGCGGCCAAAAGGGCTGCGAGCAGAATAATCAGCATTTTTCTCATTGATCAAATCGTAAATTACGTTTTCGTCGTTCTTGCCACGGATCAGCTTGATCAGCGACACGAAGGCTTTGGCCTGCGTGATGATCGCCAGGTTCTCGAGGATCGAGATAAGCTCGCAGACGCACAGGTAGGCCGCCATCAGTCGGTGCGGAATGATCCACAGATTCGGGACGAGCTTGTCGATCAGAAAGGCCAGCAGTATCGCGGCCATGTAGCCGATCAGTTTGCCTACGCTCTTGCGCATTCGGCGCGACGATCGAGGTGCGTGGCGGTTCTTGCTGGCGAGAACACCGAAGACGAGATCGGCGAGCCAGAACAGGAACACAATGCCGATTACCTCCTGGCATGGTGCGAAATAGGCTGCGGCCACCAGGGACGCCTTGATCGCATACTGACCGAGATACTGCACAGCTCCTTCCATGACTACTTACCCGAATAGATGGCTCCGATGTACTTGTTGCGCAGAGGCAGGGCCGAGAAACGCTGCTGGTAGCCCAGGATGTCGCCACGGGCTTCGGGGTCCTTCTCGCGGTGGAAAACATCGACCGTACCCGTCGCACGCATCACCTCGGTACGAATCCAGGCGATCGACGCCATCGCGCTGTTCTCGCCTTTGGCCGAGCCGAAAGCCTGCTTCTTGCCCGTCGTGGTGTCGAACAGAGGCAGATGCGGGTAGCTGAAGACCTTGAAATTGCCGATCTTCCCGTCACGCATGTACTCCTTGTACAACTTGCGGTTCTCGGACTTCAGGTCGGCTTCGTGCTCCGTAGTGAGGACCAGGCACAGCTGCGTCATGTCGACCTCCATTGCCTTGAACTTCGCTTCGAGCAGGTCGAGGTCGTCGAAGGTCAGGCGACGGCGACCGTTGACGGCTTCGCCGGTCGTCACCAGGACGGGCGTGAACTCACCGTTCTGCAGCGGACACCAGTTGTAGGCGGCCATTGCCCGGCGCTTGCGCGTGAGGGCGTTCACATGACCGCGCGTCACACTCTGCATCTTGTCGTAGGCGGCCTGCATCTGCTCGATGTTGCGCACGACGGTGTTCTTCGTGTCGAGGGTATGCAGCAGGATGTCCTTCGGCACATCCTCGCGCTGCACGATACCGACCGGATAAGTGTCGTTGTCGATGAATACCTCCGGCTCGACACCTGCCTCGGCCAGGTGCAGCGTGTTGTTGTCGACCAGGGCACTGAGGTCTTCGGATTCGTTCAGGAAGTCACCCTCCTGAATGGGCTGCTCTTTGATGATGTCAACCCACAGTTCTTTTTCAATAGGCATATCTGTCTGATTTTGATTAGTTGTGCTTTTTCCGGATGGTCTCGAAAACCTCGGGATTCTCGGCTTTGATCTTCGCAAGGCCCTCGGGGTCCTCCTTCAGCCAGCGCAGGTGCGTCCAGTTCTGGCGATCGGCCGGAATCACGTTCCCGGCGATCTTGGTGACGGAAGCCGCCAGCGAAGCCTTCGCGGGGATGGCCTTCAGGGTTTCCGACACCAGGTCGTAATCCTTCATGGCGAGCTCGACGTACTTCTCACGGGCGGGAGCTCCGATCCTGCCCTGTTCAACGGCCAGATTGACCATGTCCTCGGCGCGTTTCTTACGAGCTGCGTCGATCTCCTTCTGCAGGGCATCGGCAGTCTCCTTGTGTTTGTTGCGGTCGGCAGCCAGCTGCACGATAGCCTTGCTCATCGCCGTAGCGTCCGCGTCCTGATTGATGCCGAGCGCGACGTATGCCTCGGCGGAAAGGGTGATTTTTTCCATTGGTTTGATATTGGGTTTTCGACCCTGCGGCGAACTCTCCGCGCAGAGTTTCACGATGTTGTCGACATGAAGACGCACGTCGCCATCTTCGACCAGATGGCCGTCGCCCGTGTAGATTTTGAGCGTCACGGCCCCGGCATTCGACGGCACGGAGGTTACGGAACCCTCGAACAGCTCCCACTCGGTGACATAGAGGTCCTCACCGCCTGCCGGATTCGTGCGGTACTCGGCCCGCAGGATGACGATGCCGGGCGATGCCCCGCGCAGGAACCCGCGCTCGACCTGGCCCTTGCGTTCCGCACCCAGGGTGATCCCGTCGTCGAAGACAGGATCGGCAACAAGCAGCGCCCCCTCGACATGCAGGTTGTCCCAGCGCCCTATCAGACGGTTGAGATCGTGGTTGTCGAGCATCGGGGAATACTCCTGGAAGCGTTCGAACTTGCCGCCGCCGTTAAGCAGGAAAAAACCGTGCGAGTTCTTTTTCGTTTCGTCGTTAAAAATGAATTTCGGTAAAGCCATGCGCCTCATTTTTGATGCAAACATAGGCTTCAAAATCCGACGCAACAAAAAGACTGTCAAGGTATTGAACTATTTTTCGCATTCGCGTTTCGGCATGCCATCTTTGCACAAAAAAGAGCATATGACAACCCCGAAACACAAATTATATACGGCGGCCTACAACTGTTTTGTAGAACAGGGAATGACCTGTGCAGGCATTGCCGAGTTGCTCGGCATTCGTGAGGCCACGCTGTCCGAATGGCGACGCGGTATGAAGTGGGACGAAAAACGCAAGGCCAGCCTGGCGGCCCCCGGAAAAATCCGCGAACTGTTGCTGGACGAGATGCAATGGATCGCCGAGAGAAACAAGGCCCGGCTCGATACTGACGGACTTTCGAAAGTAGCCAAAAGCCTGCAATACTTCGATGGCAAGGTCCCGCTGTCGGTGGTGATCTCCGTGTTGAAGGAGGTCGACAACTTCGTTGCCGAGATCAACCCCCAGGAGGTCGTGAAGATCACAGAATACCACCGCATGTTCATTCAGCACCGGGCGCAGGTCGATTCCTTAAAGTAACGGCACATGGCAGACATCGACAAGAAATTTCAAAAGCTCATCGACAACTACGAGGAGCATTGCCGACGCATCGCGAAAGCTTCGGTCGTAGACATCCACGAACGCCCCGCGGACAAGATCGCCCGCGTGAAACGTATCGAGAAGGATTACGTCACCTGGTTCGAGTACTATTTTCCGAACTATGCCAAGGTGCCCTGTGCGTGGTTCCACCGTCAGGGTGCGCAGGAGATCATCGACAACGACGTGATCATGGCCTTGTGGGAGATTTACCGATCCGGGGCGAAGTCCGTACACGTCGACATGGGTATTCCCCTGTACCTGATGTACACGGGCCGCCTGCGCTACATGCTGCTGATCGGCGAGACCGAGGACAAGGCGCATAAACTGCTCTCGGCATGCCAGGCGCAGCTTGTCTACAACAAACGCCTGATCAACGATTACGGCTGCCGCTACAAACAGGGCGACTGGTCGTCCGGGGAGTTCCTGACCTCCGACGGCGTACGCTTCACGGCTCTCGGTTTCGGTCAGGACCCGCGCGGCGTCCGCGAGGAGGAGCAGCGTCCCGACTATATCGCCGTGGATGATGTCGACACGCGTCGTCATGTCAACAACGACCGTCTGATGCGCGAGGCCGTCGAGTGGATCTTCGAGGATCTGATGGGATGTTTCGACGAGGCGGACGGATCGACCCGGCGATTCGTGTATGCCAACAACAACTTTCATAAGAACAGCATCACAAACCGCCTTAAAAAGCAGTTCAAAGTCCTGGCTGAAAAATCCCGGCAGGAGGGCGAAAAGCCCATACACCGGGTACTGACGGTGCCCGCCGTGAAGGACCTGACGACCTTCGAGCCGAACTGGCCCGAGAAGACCTCGGCAGAGCACTGGCGCAAAAAGTACCGCAGCATCCCCTCGCGGTCGTTCATGCGCGAGTATATGCACGTCCACGTCGAGGACGGCAAGGTGTTCAAGGCCGAGGACATTCAGTGGAAGAAGATGCTGCCCCTGAACGAGTATGACGCCCTGGTCTTCTACGGAGACCTTTCCTACAAGGCCCAGGCATGCCATAAGGGGATGATCCTCGTCGGCAAGAAAGACCGCGAGTTCCATTTCATCTACTGCTTTCTGCGCCAGCAGTCCCGCACGGTCTTGGCAAAATGGCTCTATGACCTGTACGAAACGACGGAGCTGCACAACTGCCGCAAGGTCCGCTATTGGATCGAGGGCCTGTTCTCGATGGACGAGTTCGTCAACGACTTCGATGCCGAGGGCGATGCCCGCGGATACTACATCCCCGTCAAGGCGGATAAGCGCCCGAAGGCTGACAAATACGACCGTATCGAAGCTACGCAGTCTTATTTCGAGCGCCGAAATGTGTGGTTCAATATCGACGAGCGGGACAGCCCTGACTTCCAGGAACTCGTCGATCAGTACCTGGCATTCGAGAAGGGCGGAGGCGCAGCCGTCGACGGCCCCGATGCGGCAGAAGGCGCACTCTCGAAACTCAATACCGTATTCCGGCAGGCAAAGGGGACCTACCGCGTCGGCATCCGGGCACAGCGTAAATACTAATCCAATATTCAACGACATGCGTAAAATCAAGTATATCGTGCTGCATTGCAGCGCAACCAAAGAGGGGGTGCCGTTCGGCATCGAAGACATCGACCGCTGGCACCGTCAGCGGGGATTCCGCAAGGTCGGCTACCACTACGTGATCCTGCTTGACGGTACGATCCGCAAGGGCCGCGACATCGCCCAGGTCGGGGCCCATGTGCAGGGCAGCAACGCCAACAGCATCGGCATCTGCTACATCGGAGGACTGGACGCCGACGGCAAGCCCAAAGATACCCGCACCGAGGAACAGAAGGCGTCGCTGTTCTTCCTGCTGCAACAACTCCGCGAACAGTTCCCCGACGCCATGATCTGCGGACACCGCGACTTCTCGCCCGACCTGAACGGCGACGGGATCATCGAGCCGTGGGAGTGGATGAAGGCCTGCCCGTGTTTCGACGCCATCGACGAATATCAAAGCCTGTAAGCCATGTTCATCGAAAAGGAGGACTTATACACGGCGATCTGCGAATACCAGCTGCAGAACATCACCACAAGCGCCGTCACGATCCGTATGGCGATCCTGGCGGCCATCGACGAGGCGCGGAGCTACCTGAATGCCAAATACGACTGCGAGGCGATATTCTCGGCCACGGGAGAAGACCGCCACGCCACGCTTCTGGAGCACTGCAAGAATATCGCGGTGTGGAACCTATGCCGCCGGGCGAACACCGATCTGATTTTCGAGCAGGTCAGTGAATACCGCCGGGCGGCGATCGACTGGCTCGAGAAGGTTGCGGGCCTGAAGGGTACCGACAAGCCCCTCGCACCCGGTTTGCCGCTGCTCAAGACTGAAGACGGAGAGGTCCGCATCACTGCCCGGATGGGTAGCCGCCGCAAGTTCCGCCACGGCTTCGATGACTAAACACCGTTTAAATACCCTTTAATCGTTCACACAATGCAGAAAAAGAACAGAAGCAGGAAAACCCACGACGCCACGAATAAGACCGCGAATTTGGCCGTAAAAACGAATGGTCCGAAAACAGCCAGGCGGCGCGAGGGCTACATCCGCAGTATCGTTCCGAAAACCCTGTCGCGGACCCGGTCCGACATCGCCACCTGGCGGTCGGCGCTGCGCGCGGCGGATAACGTCGACAATCCGCGCCGGGCACGGCTGATGAATCTTTACGACGACGTGATGCTCTGCGCGCATCTCACCTCGCAGATCGAACTGCGGCAGAAGGCGACGCTCCTGACACCTTTCGAGATCAAGGTAGGCGACGAGATCGACGACCAGGCTACGGCGGTCCTCAATGCGGCATCATGGGTCACGGAGCTCAACACCCACATCCTCGACAGCGTGATGTACGGTCATACGCTCGTGGAACTCACGACGACCGGGAACACAACCGAACCCGTGGCCGTCACCCTGCTGCCCCGGCAGAACGTGATTCCCGAGAAGGGAATGCTGCTGTTCCGGGAAGACGACAGTAAAGGCCTCCAGTACCGCGAGGTCCGGGAGTTCGGGAACTTCATCCTGGAGTTCGGCAAGGATCACGACTACGGCCTGCTGAACAAGGCCGTGCCGCACGTGCTGTTCATGCGCTTCGCGCAATCCTGCTGGTCGGAGCTCTGCGAGATATACGGCATCCCGCCCCGGTTTATGAAGACCGACACGCAGGACCCCGCCATGCTCGACCGCGCCGAGGCCATGCTGCGCGACATGGGAGCGGCGGCCTACTTCATCATCGACCGCACGGAGGAGTTCCAGTTCGCAAAGGGAGCCGACACCAACGGCGATGTCTACAACAACCTGATCGCCCTGTGCAAGGAGGCGGTCTCGGTGCTGGTGAACGGAGCCGTGATCGGACAGGACACCGTGAACGGCAACCGCTCCAAAGAGGAGAGCAGCATCCGGCTGTTCGAGAAGCTGGTGATGGCGGACCGTAAGATGCTGGCGGGATATTGGAACTCCACGGTGATCCCCGCTCTGGTGTACATAGGCATTCTGCCCGAGGGAAGCGTGTTTTCCTGGCAGCAGGAGGAGGACGTCGAAAAACTGTGGGCGATGGTCGTGCAGCTCCTTCAGTTCAAGGACGTGCCGAACGACTGGATCGAGGAGAAGTTCGGCATCGTCTGCACCGATAAGGCCTTCACCGTGCCGGGACAGCTGTCCGTGCCGCAGCCCCGGGAAGTCGATTTTTTCGCAACCGCCCCCTGATCGCGTACAGGGGGCTGCACGAAAGACTGGCGGCGGTCTACGGACTGGGTGATCCGGTGATGCTGGCAGCGGAGGGCGGCAAAGACAAAAAGCCTGTCGTGCGTCTGTCGACGTTCCGAAACGCCGCAAAGCACTTGCAAAAGGCCGGGGACTTTCGTCCCGACATGCTCGAGGATCAGCCGATCCGGACGCTGATCGACGAAATAACCGACGCCCTGATGGAAGGGGTCAACATCGGACTGAAGGATGCTGAAATTCCGACGGAAATGGCCGACAGGCTCGGGCGCGACGTGTTCGTGTTTTCGGGCTGCAAGACCTATCACGAACTGCGTGAGGCCTCGCAGCTCCTGCGCGATGATCGGGGACGGATCAAACCGTTCGGAAAGTTTTTCGAGGAGGTCCGACAGATACACCCCGAGTACAACGAACGCTATCTGGAGGCAGAACATCAGTTTGCCGTACACTCCGCACAGGCGGCGGCGCAATGGGCCGAAATCGAGCGAGAAGGGAATGATTACGATCTGCAATACCGCACGGCCAACGACGGCAAAGTACGGCCCGCGCATGCGAAACTCGAAGGACTGACCCGTCCGCAGGACGATCCGTGCTGGTCGGAGATCATGCCGCCGAACGGATGGAAATGTCGGTGCAGGGTCGTGCAGGTACGCAAGGGCAAATACGATTACACCGATCGGAACGAGGTTTCACAGCTTGTACGCGAAGCGACCACGGACCTCGACAGTCAGGGACGTAACCGCGCTGAAATGTTCCGTTTCAATCCCGGCATGGATAGAGTGATTTTCCCGAAACACCATCCGTATTACAACCTTTCAATCCAGGCAAAAACGGTAATAACCGATATGGCCGACAAGCGGGAGGTTAAAAATGGGTTTGCTGCCAAGACGATTGCCGAGGCCGAGGAAGCGTTCCGCACACAGCTCGGTGTAAAATGCCGCCTCGACGGATTTAAAAAATCCGACATGGCGCAGGTACAGGAAATATTTGCTTGCGTATCACACCATTTTACAGATTTTCCGGAACTTCGCGATAAAATCAAATTCGTAGGGTCAGTAAAAGGGCGCGTGGCAGCACTGGAGGATGTAAAATACACAGAGCTATGTAAACTAAATCCCGGGATGCAAGATGACGTATTGCGTAAGTATGCCAAGAACTGGGCGAAACGCATGGCCGGATGCAGTTCCTCTACGTATGCCTATTCATCAAAGAATTTTACTGAATACGCATTGAATGGTTTGGCTTTTAATTCCACTTGGGCTGGGACTAAGGTCAAGAAGCAACTGGAGTATGATGTGCAGCACAAATTTCATCCGGTAGGTTGTGACACGGTTAAAGCCGTTTTTGACCATGAACTTGGGCATAAAATAGACGAAATGCTTTCGCTGTACACTGATCCGGATTTTTTGGCTATCTACAATCCGGCCAAAGCTCAAGGAGAACGATTCATCGCCGATAACCTGTCGGCATATGCGTATTGCACCTCTTTCTTCCGTAAGTCCAATTACACGCCGCAAAAGGAATTTATTGCCGAAGCGTGGAGCGAGTATCGGAATAACGAAAAACCGCGACCTTTGGCAGTCGCGGTAGGTGAACTTATAAACCGAAAATACGATGCGAAAAAGCAGAACTAAATATCTGCAACTTCATATACGCGCATTGTTTCACGAGGCTTGTCTGTTTCGAAGACATAGCTACCATGCTGCCCTTCGAGTACCTTATTGTGAGATTCGGCATTATCGTATATCGACATTGGAATCACGTCGAATGCGGCGCACCGAATACCTCCTTTGAAATGCCGACAATCCTCACACTGATAAGGTTGCTCCTTTTCTATGTCAATCAGATGTTTCATAAAAGTTTGCGCTTTGCGCAAAAATAACGTTTTAAAACGCGAAAAGCAAATGAAATGCCGAAATTATTTGATCTGAAGCGAAAAATCCTGACCGACCTGAAGGTCGAACTGCTCGACGAGTTCGACCGCAACTTCGAACGGCGGGCATTCTTTGACCGCCCCTGGCCGGATCGGTCCTATCCCGGCGGACGCGGATCGCTCCTGCAGGTGACGGGACGCGGACGGCGCAGTTTTCGGGGGACCATCCGGCAGAACGGCGTCGAGTTCTCGACCGATACGCCCTACATGGGGCTGCACAACCGGGGCGGAAAGATCAAGATCACACCCCGGATGCGAAAATTCTTTTGGGCCATGTACTGCCAAAACGCCGGAGGCATTACCACCTCTGCCAAGAAACGACAGGCCAGCAACACCCAGCGTAATCGAATGCTGTCAGCGAAGGCGCAGTTCTGGAAAAATATGGCTTTGACAAAAAAGGATCATATAACAATTCCACAACGCCAATTTATCGGCGACCATCCCCGTGTCCGGCAGGCGGTACGGGAGGTTATACACCAAAACCTGCAGAGCGCTTTCCGGGAACTCGCAAAAGTCCTGCAACCTCGGTAAAACACCGTTTAAACGTCTTTAAAATGATTGAAAATGCAATGATCGCAGTCCAGGACCGACTGCTGGAACTGCTCCCCGAGAAGATCGCCTATCTGGCCGAGGATTGGGGACAGCTGGATTTCTACAACGAGCGGCCGCCCGTCAATTTCCCGTGCGTGCTGATCGACATTGCCGAGGCCGAGTTCTCGGACTGCACGCGAAAGGTGCAACTGGGCGAGGCGATCCTGACCGTACGGGTAGCGCACTTCGATCCCGTAAACATTTCAGCCCTCGCACCGAACCGTAACAAAGCATTCCGCATGTTCGTCCTGCTGCGGTTGATCTACACCCAGTTGCAGGGACTCTCCGGAGAGGGGTTTTCGGGCCTTACGCGCACATCCCTGCGGCGGGTGAAACGTGAAGATGCGATCCGTGAATACGTCATGCAGTTCCGGTTCGGCGGGACGGACAACGCAGCCTATAAGCCGCGAAAAAAGGCCGAAGGCGTCCAGATCGACATCACCACGGAACGCTCGTAACGAAACAGCCCGGCAATTTGCCGGGCTGTTTCGCATAAGATTGCTTTTTTTACTATTTTTGAAACAAAACAAGCGTATATGTCCAACTGGAGCAAAATTTGGAAAATCTTGACAACTCCCGTCAACACCCCTAAACCGAAAGAGCATACTCCGACTTCGATAACCCCTGCAGTTCAATGTAATCCGAGCAGTTCCCGGGATCATTGGCTGACCGTACACGTTGCACTTGCCTCTATGCGCGAGTTTCAAGAGTGTAATTCGGACCACACACTACTCAAGAAAGCGGAAAATCTTCGTAATATCATTGAAGAACTCAAAGGGCTATCCGGACAGTCCAACTATTCTGCAATTCTAAAAAAAGGGATCAACGAATTTGAGACGAATTGGCGGACAACCATCACCCCGCAGGAATTTGAACACCTTGAACACCCTGATAAAATGGATATTGACGAGATGATCCGTGAGAAATACTGTTCTCTCGCCTCAAACTACCGCCGCTACTGGGAAAGTGCCATCGCTCAACTGGTGCGGAAATCAGCTATCCTAAAGCGACGGCAATACTTAATAGAAGACATTGATCGTTTCATTGACGGTTTACCAATAAAGTATCCGGAGGTTGTGAGTGAATTGGAAAAATACAAGGCTTTCAACCTGAAGCAGATCGAAAGCCCTGAATAAAATCAATCGAACAGAGTTGGTTGTCGGATGTCCTGCTGCGTGCGTTCGCGTTCTTTGCGGAGCCAGGACAAATAGGCAGCATATTCGACATGAAACTGGTCGTAGATGTACTTTTTCCACACCCATTTCAGACACCTATCCTGCCGCCCGGGTTCATAGTACTGCTTCGTGATCCGCACCGCATGCTCACGTTTTCGGATGTGATTTTTGTTGTTGTATGCCATTTTCCGCAATTATTGACTATCTTTGTAGCAGGTCGGCCTTGTGATAGCAATATTGCAGGGCTTTTTTATGTCAGTTCACCACGGTCGGACCGCCTCCCGGAATGATGTAGATCGGCGTCACCTGAACCGAAGGCCGTGAGGTCGTGGCGGGCTTCTTGTCTCCGATGGCCCGCAGTTTGCGCACCAGTGCTTGCAGTTCCTGTGCATCGAGCATATAGAGCAGACGCCCGCATATCCGCCGCTGCAGCAGGAAACGGTTCACCTTCGTCCAGTCCTCGGGCGAAGCGTACATCCCGAGTTTTGTCAGGTGTGCCAGGACCTGCGACCGGAGACGCCGGATCGCATCAGTGGCCGGGGTCGTCTTGGCCCGGTGGGCAAACTCCATATATGCCTGCAGGGCGACGATCTCATTGTCGGTAAGTTCGTCATAGCTGCGGGCATCCCACAACGCCAGGATGTCCGTCCGGTTGGGGATCAGGCGGCAGGCCGACATCAGAGTATTGATCCGGCGAACCTTTGCGCCGCGTTCGAATTCGGTCATTTTGTTACAATATTTAATTTAATCATGTTGCTCCCGGCGGCGGAATCGAACCGCCGCAGAAAACCGTTCGGGAATTAGGATCGTAGCTGTTTGCGAATCGCCCTACAGAAAGCCCAAACAAAAAGGATAAGGTGAAAAAGAGCGTCGATCCACAACGGACATGTTACCCACCACCACGACCAATCGACCGCATCAGCCAATTTGAGCCCCAGGTAGATGATAAATAGGGATATGGAAGGTCTGATAGTCATGGCTTACATCCGGTTAAATGACGGCTCGATCCTGTGCCATACACCGCGCTCGTCGCGCTGGTGGAAGTAGAAGTTTATGGCGGTGCCGTTAACGACGTTGCTCTCCTTAAACAACTGCATGATCTCCGAGTATTCGGGATCGTTGAACTGCGCCTCGAGATCATACAGTTTGCTGATGGACTTGTAGTCCAGATCGCCCTTGCGGTTACGCTCCAGGAGCGTCATTGCCAACTGGTACATCGGATCGTCGGCCCCTTTCTCCCGTCCGCCGATCCATGCCTTCAGGAAGTCGATCAGCCGGGCGGCGGCCACGTCGGCCCGTTCGTCAAAGCATTTTACCCGATTGCATTTCACCTCGAGGCGGAAGTCTCCCTCCTGCACCGAGTAGCCGAGCTGGTCGTCCCGGCGCGTGGCTCCGTACTCCTGCATGATTTTTCGGAAAGCATCGGTCTCGGCCACAACCAGGTCGTAGAACTCGCGCACCCGGCCAGTGATATTGCGGGTTTCGGCTGCCATACGCTTCACGAAGTCGGCCCGCGTCTCCTCATAGTCCCGGCGCCGTTTGTCTGCGGCCTGGCGCTCCTCGGCCCGCTTCTGCTCGAGCAGCTGTTCCAGTTGGTCGGCGGTCATGTCTTTCAGTTCGTCTTTCATAGTGATATTGATTAAGAATTACGTTTGTCAGTGTAAGGTTCCCCGGCGATGCTGCAATAGTCGGTCTCCATGTTGTGCAAGCCAAAACGCATGTCTTCCAGGTCTTGCTCGATCTGCGCGATCCGCTCCGGGGAGAGATTCTGCCTGTGCAACTTCAGATAGGTCTCCGCGATCAGTATGTTCTTACGGCGCTTGTCAATCATGTATGAAAGACAGTCCAGGCTTGCCGCCGATGATTTGGTTAGTTCGATGATCTCGGGCATACTGATTACGATTTGATGGTTTTGATCGCTTTCAGGGCCTCCTTCGAATAATTGTCGAGGAAGGTCTGCCGCATTGCATCCGCGACACTCATAATCTCGTTGATGCTTGCCCCGGTTTGGGCGACTGTCCCGGCAAACCTGCGCAATTCCGCGATCAGTTCCGGGCTGATTTTAATACCGTTTTGCTGTCCCATTGTTGTTGTTTTTCATTATGCCGTACATGGTTCTGAAATAGTCGT
The DNA here is from genome assembly GCF_003461645.1 of Alistipes sp. AF14-19. NCBI lineage: Bacteria > Pseudomonadati > Bacteroidota > Bacteroidia > Bacteroidales > Rikenellaceae > Alistipes > Alistipes sp. AF14-19. Next base: position 80,765 of record NZ_QTXM01000010.1, on the reverse strand, counting down.
CCGTGAGCGCCACGCCGTCCTTGTGCGCGGCGATGATCGCAGGCTCGAGGTAATCGTTAAGCTCCCGGTAATCGGTGCAGAGCTCGACGAGGATTTTGCGGAGGTTTTCATCCTTGACCTTATACATGAAGTTCTCGAATTTCCGGTCGATCGGCGGCAGAATAATCGTGTTCGCCTTCATCCGGCTTTTGAACTGCGGAACGCCGTTGACACCGCGCAGTTCGAGCCTGTCGAGCAGTTTCAGCAGATCGGCGGTTCCGGCGATCGCAAAGGCCGCATATCCCTTGATCATGTCATAGATGGCTTTATAGGCCCGGATACCCGGCAGTTTGGTGTTCTCACCCTCGTCGAGGATCAGCATGTTGCGCTCCCCGCACAGCGCACGGCGCCGGAACTCGGAACCGATCAGGCGCAGGCGTGCACCTTTCTGCATCGGCAGGTCGAGGTCGAGCAAGCGACCGATCTCCTCGAGGATGTCTCGGATGCCGTCCTCGGCGTTGATCGTCACACGAAACGTGTTGGTCGGATTGGCCTTGCAGTACTGGTCGATCGCCGTGGTCTTGCCGCAGCCTTTTTCGCCGATGATCATCTTCACGCCGCCGAAACGTGCGGTGCAGTTCAGATGCGCACGTTCGAGAGCCGAGATGGCGATCACAAACTGCGGCGTAGGCTCTACCTTCCAAAAGGTTTGCTCGATCTCGAAGCCGATCACCGATGCAAGCGTAATGAAATAGCGGTCGGCGATCTCCGTAACCTTGTCAGGGCCGGATTTGTATTCATAGACCCCGTTCAGCAGGTTGGAAAGATACGACGCGCTGATTCCGCAAGTCTTCGCCAAGGCATTCTGCGACATGCCGTGCCGCTGCATGTACTGCTTGGCGGCAGTAATGATTTCGTCTTTTTTGATTTTTTCCATAAGGCGGTTATTTGATGTATTTTGACAAATCGGAAATGTGATTTTTGTGGTAGTCGATCACTGCCTGCTGTTGGACCTGGTCTACCTTCTTTCGCTCCCGCTCCCGGGCGCGTTGTTTCTTGGCCTCCAGCTTCGCACGGCCCCGTTCATATTCGGCGGCGCTGATCTGCTCGTGCATGGCGTTGTAATCCTCCTTGGTGGCGTTGTCCCGGATGTTGAAGTCATAGCCGCGGACCATGACCGCCTTTGCCGCTTCGACATCCTCGACGAACCCGTCGACCATCTCCTCGAACTCTGCACCTTTGCGGTTGTAGTAAGCCAGGGCCCGGAGACTGTCGGGGGTTGCTTCGGTCATGGACTTCGACGCCAGCGGTGCAGGCGAACAGGTGAACATGTAAACCTCGTCGGTCGTGTAGACATCAGCCCCTTCGGAGTTCCAATAGACATGCGTTTTGAACGATGAAGCATACCCCATGTGCTGCGCGATCAGGGCCACAGTGCCAGCATCCGTCGGGATGTCGAACTTGTACTCCTTGCCGTCGCGTTCGAGTGTCAAAATCGACCGTAGATAGCTTAAATCCCGCTTCGACATTTCACCCGTGATCCGGCGGTATTGCCGATCGGTATATTGTCCGGCCCGGTCGTTCTTCAGTGTATGAAACCATTCCGAAGGAGTGAGTTCATTTTCCAGGCGCGTGTTGTTCCATTCACGGATGGCGACCGTCAGTTTCTCGATAGCTTCCGTATAGGTCGGCAGGGCCATGATGTCGTAGTAGTCCGGATTCGCCATGCTTTCGAGGCTTCTGGCGTTCCACGAGGTCTCAGGCAGTTTGAAATAACTCTTGAAACGGCGTTTAAACAACCGGAACATGGCCTCGGCGGGGTTCGCTTGAGAGTTCCCCGGTGCGATCGTGCGAAAGTTCCGGCAAACGCGCTGCAGGTAAGCCTTCGAGGCTTCGCCCGTATAGGCGCCGTGGTTGTCGCTGATGAAGTCCAGCACCTCGGTCTTGCCGTTGTCGACGAGCGCCATGCGCATCGCCTGCCGCAGCATCGTGCCGTCCTCGAGGTGCAAACCTTTCCGGCTCACGGAATAGCCTGCGATGTAGCGGCTGCCGACATCCGAGATCAGCATCACGTATATCTTCATCATGCGCCATTTGCCATATTGATCCTGATAGCGGTACGGTACGACGCCCGAACCGTCGGAGGCCCACAGCGAGTTAGCGAACTCGAGCGGTTTGGCAGGAACATAGGGCCGATAGGTATCTTTGAAATGCTTCTTGCCGTGGCGTTCCTTCGCCGACAGCATTTTCCGGCTCCATGCGTTCGTGTAGTGATTGAACGTCGAAGGCTTCACGGGAACAATACCCATCGCCTCCATGTCTCCCGCATAGAGTTGCCACAGTTCCCGCTTGGTATCCTTTTCCGAGCCTCCGGGATTCAGCCAGTAGGTCATAATTGCCGTCTCGTGGGCGTCCATCTTCATCACTTCGCCCGTGGTGTAGTCTACCAGTTCGAACTTGCCGATGATCCGGCGGTTATCGTTGCCGTATTTGCCCGAGACGAGCCACTCCCGGAGCTGGCCGGGGTCCTCCGGAATGCCGCCGATCTTCTTGCGCAAACTGTCAGCGTTCTTGATCCGCAGCCCCTCGAGGGACGCTTCGGCGAGAAGATCGACACACAGAACGAGGAAATCGGCCTGCGTAGGGAATCCGAGCCGCTTGTATTCGTTCCGAGACAGGGCACGTTTCAGAAAACGGCACCAGGCGACAGAAACAGCCATCTGCCGGGCCTTATCCTGCGTGTAGACCGCCAGGTCTCCGACCTTGTACTCCTCGTAATAGGCAATGTCGGTATTGTCGATCAGAAGCTGCACCTGTTCCCGGATCATCCGACGCTGTTCGGCCTGGCGCTCGCGGCTGCCCCGAAGGTTCTGCCCCTCGACGGCGCCGATCAGCTCCTCTTTCGAGGGCAGCATGTCCCGGTAGCAGGTCGGTTTCCGGTTCGGGATATGGTCGTAGTCGTAGTAGTACTGCCCGCCCTTGCGGCCCCAACGCCAGGCCTTGCCCTCCTTTTTGCCCAGGAAGAAATCCGACTGATCGGCAACCTTCCGCCACGAGGGAGGAAGGGAGGATTTGTAGCGCTTTATCCCTTTACGAAGCGTTTCCTCGGGAATGTCGCATACCTCGCATACCATACGCTGCGACACCCAGACGGTTTGCCCGTCGGAGGTCGCGCGTATCAGTATGTCGTTTGGCAGGATCATTAAAATCGTGTTTAAATCCGTTTAAAACCTTGTTTTTGCTCCCGTGTCGGTATCGCTCCGAAACAATGCCTGCGCGTTCACGGGATAATCATATAGTACTTGATTATGTTTATCGTTTCGAATATCTGCAAGGCTACCTGCGGCACTATAGCGTTGCCGCATGCTTTGATGGATCCCCGGCACCACGCAGGAAAGGAGAGACCAGCCAGTTCACCGGGAAACCCATCATTTCGATCACATACAGGGGATTCAGTCGGGAAGTCGTTCCAGTTCGGTATTCGTCGCTTTGCATTGCCATTCTGGGCAATCCGCTCTTGCGTTTGACTTGGCTGGCCGGGAGACTGGAATTCGTGGCATCGTTGACCGTAGGTGTCGGCAACAGGCCCATCTTGGCCGAAAGGGCCAATGTCGGACGTTCCGCAGCTCCCGGAGACAGGCTCCGGTTGATACGCCCCGACCCGGCGTCTATCGCAGTCGGCGTCGGCAGCAACTCCAACGGCATGAAAACCGTCTTGCCCTTCTCGCATTGTTTCAACCCCTGCGTCTGTACGGTGGGCAACAAACCAGCATCTGTCCCGTCGGTGGGGCGCGCCGACACCGCAAGCCGGTATAATGTACGGCTGCACTTCGTATCCTGCCGCTTCCAGGTCAGAACACACCGTGTCGAGGACCATTCCTTCCGACCAGTTAACAATTCCGTAAACGTTTTCGCCAACGACCCAGTTGGGTCGAACAGTCCGAATAACCCGCAGCATTTCCGGCCAGAGGTAGCGGTCGTCCTCCGTGCCCTTGCGCTTGCCTGCGAGACTGAACGGCTGGCAGGGGAAACCGCCTGTGAGCACGTCGATGCGGTCTCGCCAAACGGCAAAGTCTGCTGTTCGTATGTCTCCGTATTGTTCTGCATCTGGAAAATGGTATTTGAGGATTTTTCGACAAAAAGGGTCTATCTCGCAGTTGAAGGCGTTCGTCCATCCCGCCCACTCGGCAGCCAGATCAAAACCGCCGATGCCGCTGAAAAGGGAGGCGTGGGTCATAGATTGCAATTATTCGAAAAGGCGACCCATATTTGCCAACCGTTCCATAGCCAGCTGTTCCATCATCTTTTTCTTGCGGGCCGGAACCTTGTCCCAGCATTTGAAGCAATACCGCCCCGCGGGGGTATTGTAATGTGCGCCGCTGATTTCGCACTTGCATTTGATGCACCGGAGCTTTGGCTGTTCCATCTTTCTATGTATTAGTTTTACTGTTTCCGTTCTGCGATGATCTGCTCGGCGATCGTCAGAATTCGCTCACTTACTCCGCGACCCATGATCACGTAGGAGACCCACACCGGATGCACGCCTGCGAGGCGTGCGATATGCTTCTTATCCCCGCGCCGGAGACCGTTCCGAATGGTCTCCAATCGTTTTTCTCGGTTTTCTGTGCTCATAATCAAAAAAATTGAATACTTTTGTGTTGTAAACTTTACGCAAATATAATAGAGTTATCTCAATTATGCAACAAAATAAGAGAGATTTTTCAGTTATAAAACGCAGAATTTTGCAATACCTTGAATTGAAAGGTATTACAAAATATGCTTTTTATAGAGATACTGGAACAACAAACGGTGTTTTAAGCCAACCAAATGGTATCTCCGAAGAAAATCTATTGAGATTTCTCTCGTATTATAACGATGTAAATCCTATTTGGCTGTTGACTGGAGAAGGAGAAATTTTGCTTACCAAAACTCCAAAATTTAGGGACAATATAAATGCACCCAAAGTTGTCCCCCAAAATGTCCCAATACGAAAACTCCAAAATTTAGGGACAAATCCCGAATACCCGAAAGGTGAGGAAACTTTCGAGGAGAATGTCGCCGATGTTACCGTAGATAAGGTTTTCAAACTGCGAACCGATCGTCTGATTGACCGCCAGCAGATACCTATATATGACATGGAGGCCGTCGCTGGCCTTGTTCCGTTGTTTGCAGACCAATACAGCCAGTCGATCGTCGAGGTCATGGAGACGACACTGATCCCCAAATGCGACGGAGGATTGCGTATCGTAGGGGATTCGATGTACCCGCTGCTGAAAAGCGGTGACATCGTATTTTACAAGCAGGTACATGACATCATGCACAGCATTATATGGGGTGAAATGTATCTGATTTCGTTCGACATTGACGGAGACGAGCACGTTTCGGTGAAATACCTGCAAAAATCAGATACACCGGATCACATCGTGCTGGTCAGCTATAACGAGCACCACAAACCGATGGAGATACACATCAACCGCATCCGGGCGCTTGCTTTTATCAAGGCGTCGCTGCGCCTGAACTCGCTCAAATAGGGGGACAGTCGGTCATTATACTATAAAGCCCGCACAAACCACGTTTAAATGGCTGTGCGGGCCTGTTTTTGTGGTGAATTACCACTGAATATTGCGGTTACGCATTGAATTGGGGCGTTTCGCCTTGAAATTCCTGCACTGAAATTACGGTAAATTACGCAGCCGAAATTTGACCGTTCTATCCTAACTATCTACTTTACAATCGTTTCATCTCTTTTATCCCTTTTGGAGTTTTCGTTCTGCCCCTTACAAAAACGAAAAGGTTTCTTAGGCATATTCGGCAAAAAAAAGGAAGTAACTCCAGCAGTATCAACCACTATCCTTCATTCGGTCAATAGAAACGTAATCAGCGAACAGAAAGTGCAGGATCGCCAATTGTCGGAACAAGCCGACAGCCTTGCAGCTCGTAATGCAGAACTTAACAGACAACTGCAAGAATTGATTTGCCAAATAGAAGAAAAGGTACAAACCGAACTGCAAAGCCGGGAAAACGAAATAGTTGCCATGCGTGAAAAGTCATTTATGCAAGTAGGCGGTTTAATGGGATTCGTTCTTCTATTGTTGTTAATTTCCTACATCATCATACATCGTGATGCAAAAAGCATTAAACAATACAAGCACAAGACAACTGATTTGATAAGGCAACTGGAACAATCCGTACAACGGAACGAGGCACTGATAACGTCAAGGAAGAAGGCGGTACATACTATCACCCATGAACTGCGCACACCGCTGACAGCAATAACAGGCTATGCCGGACTGATACGGAAAGAACAGTGTGAGGATAAGTCCGGGCAGTATATCCAAAACATACTGCAATCCTCCGACCGTATGCGGGATATGCTTAACACTTTGCTTGACTTCTTCCGCCTGGACAACGGCAAGGAACAGCCCCGTCTGTCACCCTGCCGGATTTCAGCAATCACGCACACACTTGAAACGGAGTTCATGCCTGTTGCCGTGAACAAAGGGCTGTCCTTGTCCGTGAAGACTGGACACGATGCCATTGTATTGACCGACAAAGAGCGAATAATACAAATCGGGAATAACCTGCTGTCAAACGCTGTCAAGTTCACAGAAGAAGGCGGTGTTTCTTTGATTACTGAATATGATAATGGAGTTCTGACACTGGTCGTTGAAGATACAGGTACAGGCATGACAGAAGAGGAACAGAAACAAGCGTTCGGTGCGTTTGAACGTCTATCAAATGCCGCCGCAAAGGAGGGTTTCGGGCTTGGGCTTGCCATAATGCGTAATATTGTGTCGATGCTTGGCGGAACAATCCGTTTAGACAGCAAGAAAGGGAAAGGCAGTCGTTTCACAGTTGAAATTTCTATGCAGGAAGCTGAAGAACAGCTTGGATATACAAGCAATACACCTGTTTATCATAACAATAAATTCCATGATGTTGTCGCCATTGACAATGATGAGGTATTACTTCTGATGCTGAAAGAGATGTATTCCCAAGAAGGAATACACTGCGACACTTGCACCGATGCTGCGGCACTGATGGAAATGATACGCCAGAAAGAATACAGCCTGTTGCTGACAGACTTGAATATGCCCGATATAAACGGTTTCGAATTGCTGGAACTGTTGCGTTCGTCCAACGTGGGCAATTCACCAACAATCCCGGTGGTTGTGGCAACCGCTTCGGGCAGTTGTAACAAAGGGGAACTATTGGCAAAAGGCTTTGCCGGATGCCTGTTCAAACCGTTCTCCATATCGGAACTGATGGAGGTTTCCGACAGGTGTGCCATAAAAGCGACACCGGACGGGAAACCGGACTTTTCCGCCTTATTGTCCTATGGCAATGAAGCCGTCATGCTGGAAAAGTTGATAACTGAAACAGAAAAGGAAATGCAGGCGGTACGGGATGCAGCAAAAGAAAAAGACCTGCAAAAGCTGGATTCCCTGATCCACCACCTGCGCAGTTCGTGGGAGGTGCTCCGTGCCGACCAACCGCTGAATGTACTTTACGGATTGCTTCGTGGCGATGCTCTCCCGGATGGTGAAGCGTTAAGCCATGCCGTGACTGCCGTGCTGGATAAGGGAGTGGAAATAATACGGTTGGCAGAAGAGGAAAGGAGAAAATACGAAGATGAATAAGACAAAAATAATTGTGGTGGAAGACAACATCGTGTATTGCGAATATGTCTGCAATATGCTGTCACGGGAGGGCTACCGCAATATGAAGGCTTACCACCTCTCAACCGCGAAGAAACATCTGCAACAGGCAACAGATAATGATATCGTGGTTGCCGACCTGCGTCTGCCTGACGGCAGTGGCATAGACCTTTTGTGCTGGATGCGAAAGGAGGGAAAGATGCAGCCCTTCATCATTATGACCGACTACGCCGAAGTTAATACCGCCGTGGAAAGCATGAAACTCGGCTCGATAGACTATATTCCCAAACAGCTTGTGGAGGATAAACTTGTCCCCCTGATCCGTTCCATACTGAAAGAACGTCAGGCAGGACAACGCCGTATGCCTATATTCGCCCGTGAAGGTTCCGCCTTTCAGAAAATCATGCACCGCATAAGGCTGGTAGCCGCCACCGATATGAGCGTGATGATATTTGGTGAGAACGGCACGGGCAAGGAGCATATTGCCCACCTGTTGCATGACAAGAGCAAACGTGCAGGCAAGCCATTTGTGGCGGTGGACTGCGGTTCACTCTCCAAAGAGCTTGCACCGTCGGCTTTCTTCGGACACGTCAAAGGTGCATTTACAGGTGCGGACAATGCCAAGAAAGGATATTTCCATGAGGCGGAAGGCGGCACGTTGTTTCTGGACGAGGTAGGAAACCTCGCGTTGGAAACCCAACAGATGTTGCTCCGTGCCATACAGGAGAGGCGGTATCGCCCGGTCGGAGACAAGGCAGACCGGAATTTCAATGTCCGCATCATCGCTGCTACCAATGAAGATTTGGAGGTATCGGTGAATGAAAAGCGTTTTCGGCAGGATCTTCTGTACCGCCTGCACGACTTCGGGATAACCGTTCCTCCGTTGCGTGACTGTCAAGAAGACATTATGCCGCTGGCAGAGTTCTTCCGTGATATGGCAAACAGAGAGCTGGAGTGTAGCGTGAGCGGGTTCAGTTCCGAAGCACGTAAAGCGTTGCTGACACACGCATGGCCGGGCAACGTGCGGGAACTTCGGCAGAAAGTTATGGGTGCTGTATTGCAGGCGCAGGAAGGTGTTGTCATGAAAGAGCATCTGGAACTTGCCGTGACGAAACCGACCTCTACTGTCAGCTTCGCCTTGCGCAATGACGCGGAGGATAAGGAGCGGATATTGCGTGCGTTGAAACAGGCAAACGGCAACCGGAGTGTCGCCGCAGAACTGCTCGGCATAGGCAGGACAACACTATACAGCAAACTTGAAGAGTATGGACTTAAATATAAATTCAAGCAATCATAGCCCGTAATTCACTGAATTTGGCTATCTTTGCATAACATTTGAGAAAAACGGCGATTGGCAGGAGCTTTTCGCCGCCAACATATAGGATAAGACCGCAAGGCGTTTCAAGCGAAAATCTGGTAAATTGGAACTACGGAGACGATTGCGTGATGCTTATGCTATGCTTACGCATAGCGTGCATTCACGTACTCTCCGTAAAGGCTTTACCAGAGCCATCGCTTGAAGGTAGTGTGAATTGCACGCTACTTTTTTACCCTTGCCTAACGAAAGGAAACGATTATGGGTAAAGTTCAGATTCTCGCCGTACTGACGATGGACGGATGTCTTTCTTCAGAGTTATATGATAAAGCACATCAGGATTTGTGCCTTGACCGTTGCGGTCTTGATGAAATCAGGAAGAAAGCCTTTTACCGTGTGACACCGGACTATTCCATTTCAATGCTGCACGAATGGAGAAAAGACTGCACAAACATCCGTTACCTCGCGGAAGCCACACCGGACACGGCAGACTATATAAACGGACTGCTGCGGATGCACGCTGTGGATGAAATCATACTATACACCGTTCCTTTCATATCCGGAAGCGGACGACATTTTTTTAAGTCGGCTCTGCCAGAGCAACACTGGACGCTTTCCTCTTTGAAAAGCTATCCCAACGGTGTATGTCGCATTATCTATATCCTTGATAAAAAAGCAAGATAGCCAAAATGTGCGGCAAGCATACATTTCTATTTTCAGGAATAGAATAAATGTTCCGATTACAAACAATTTAAGTCGGAGATAATTTGTCCTTGTGAAAAAATACTGAATTTTATACCTCTGAAATCCAGCACTTTGTAAAATTGAGTGTTGGATTTTTTATTTTCTGCCGCGTTTTTTGCCAATTATATTCATGTGCGCACGCAGAAAACAAAGTGTAATTTTCAAAATTGACAGAACCATGAATTATTTCTTGCTGGCGGAAACCGACTTTTTCCGCCTGATAAACGAAGCCGGCGACTGCAATATGGAAACGGCATACACGGCTTTCGCCACCCAAGTGATCGAACTGTGCAACGGCGGCATGGACATGAACCTTACCGTCATCGCGCTTGCCTACATCGAAATCGAGTTGCAGCACCATCCCGTACGTAATCTGTCAGAAGAAAAAAGAGAGATTGCCGCCTACGTCAGCAAGGCTCTGTCTTTCGTAAGAAAGATGCAGAAATTCCTTGCCACGCCCCAAGTGCCACCACTAATATCCGCCAACAACGCAACAGAAACCACCGCCAGCCTTCTTCAATGGACGGGCAATGCCATCGACCTCGTGGAACTTATCTACGGCATAGACGTGATGGGCTGCATCAACAACGGCAATATGCCGCTCAAACAGCTCGCCCCACTTCTCTATAAGATATTCGGGGTTGATTCTAAAGACTGCTACCGCTTCTACACTGATATCAAACGCCGGAAGAACGAAAGCCGCACCTATTTCATTGACAGGATGCAGGAAAAACTGAACGAGAGAATGTTGCGTGATGAGGAGTTGGAGCGGATGAGAAAATAAAAAAATATCCATTACATATGAGAAGACAGGAATACTCGTATCCTGTCTTTTTATTTTCATTTAATTATATATTAATTAGCACAATATATGTGAGTTTTTCATTCCTATAAGGACAAATTTCAGAAACGTATGTCTGGTAAATTATTGAGTCATCATAGTATGAACATATATCATTACTAAAAACAATGAAACAACTTCCATAAGATTGTGGTTGTAAAAATCGCCATTTAATAGCCCGTTTTTTTTGTAAAATTCGCCAATTAAAAAAATATGATTATCTTTGCATTATATTTTATAAGGTATGGAAACAGTAAATAGAATACTTCAAGAGAAGATTACAGCACGAATCGCGCCCAATAAAGCAGTACTGATTTTTGGTGCTCGCCGTGTTGGTAAAACGGTAATGATGCGTAAAATTGTGGACAACTATTCAGGTAGGACGATGATGCTCAACGGCGAAGACTACGACACATTAGCACTATTGGAGAATCGCTCAATAGCCAATTATCGGCATTTATTGGATGGTATTGATTTGCTGGCTATTGATGAGGCACAGAACATACCACAAATCGGTAGTATTCTGAAGTTGATAGTTGATGAAATACCGGGAATAAGTGTCTTGGCAAGTGGTTCTTCGTCATTCGATTTGCTGAATAAGACTGGTGAACCGTTGGTCGGCCGCAGTACGCAATTTCTCCTTACACCATTCTCGCAACGGGAAATCGCACAGACGGAAACGGCACTTGAAACCCGCCAGAACCTCGAAGCGCGCTTGATTTACGGTTCCTATCCCGAAGTAGTAATGATGGAGAACTATGAACGTAAAACAGACTACCTACGTGATATTGTCGGTGCATACCTGCTTAAAGATATCTTAGCAATTGACGGCTTAAAAAATTCGAGCAAGATGCGCGATCTACTGCGATTGATAGCTTTTCAGTTGGGCAGCGAAGTTTCTTACGAAGAGTTAGGTAAACAACTCGGCATGAGCAAGACGACCGTTGAAAAATACCTCGACCTATTGGAAAAGGTCTTCGTTATCTATCGTCTGGGGGCTTATTCGCGTAACCTACGCAAGGAGGTTACAAAAGCTGGCAAGTGGTACTTCTACGACAACGGCATTCGCAATGCCATTATCGGGGCTTTCTCACCGCTGGCCATTCGGCAGGATGTCGGTGCGCTGTGGGAGAACTACATCATCGGAGAGCGGCGCAAAGCGAACTTCAATGAGGGACTGCACAGGGAGTTCTATTTCTGGCGCACCTACGACAAACAGGAAATCGACCTGATTGAGGAGAGTGCCGACAGTCTTACCGCCTTGGAGTTCAAGTGGGGAAATAAAATGCCGGCCGCACCGAAAGCCTTCCAAGAAGCCTATCCCTATGCCGAGTTTCATGTGGTAAATCGGGAGAATTATTTGGAGTTCGTATAATCAATAAATTACGTATATGGAAACAAAACTACAATCCAAACAGCAATATCCGCGGTTTATCCAAAATAAACCGTGTGGTATTGACAAATTCGATGGAGGTTCGCAAGAAAGGTTGGCAAAAACTATTGCTCGCCATTTTTGTCAGAATGATTCATTGGATGAGGAATGTACTTTACCTCGAATTATCGGCATCGAAGGTATTTGGGGATCTGGAAAATCCAACGTGGTTAAAATGTTGGAACGTGAATTATCAGACGACTATTACTTTTTTGAGTATGACGCATGGGGACATCAAGAGGACTTGCAACGCCGCTCTATATTGGAATTGCTTACAAGCAAACTTATTGATGATGGTATCCTATCTGGAAATGCAACAATAAAAGTCAAAGGTGGAGGTACGAAAACCGTATCATGGTCTGAAAAGCTGAAATATTTATTAGCCCGTAAAACGGAGACCGTAACCGAAAAATATCCCCTTATCAGTAATGGTATGGTTGCGGCATTTTTGGTTGCAGTTTTAACTCCGATATTTACATTTATTGCGTATGCAGTAAAACCTACACCCACAACATGGTGGTTTTCTTTATTGTCTATTATCATAGCTGCACTGCCAGTTCTTATTGCATTGTGCGTTTGGAAATGGGCATATAGCAAAGATCATAAATATGGATGGAGTTATATGTTAGCTATTTATCAAGATAAAGTCGAAAAGGACGTTTGCTATGAGACTTTGAGCGAAGACGAACCAACGGTTTACGAGTTCAAAACATGGATGCAAGACATTTCTGATTTTATCAAGGAAAAAGGACAACGTAAATTAGTCCTTGTTTTTGACAACATGGATCGTCTCCCCGCTGAAAAAGTAAAAGAATTATGGTCTTCTATCCATACGTTCTTCGCCGATAGCGGTTTTGAAAATGTTTGGGCTGTTATTCCTTTCGATGAAACACATTTAGCTTGTGCATTCGGAGATGAGACCGACGAACAAACGAAACAACTGACCAAGTATTTTATCAATAAAACTTTCCCTATTGTTTATCGTGTTGCTCCTCCTGTTATTACCGACTATCGAAGTATATTCAACAAACTGTTTGTTGAAGCATTTGGAGAAACAGAAAATGAAGCGAAAGAAACTATAAATCGGATATTCAGATTGGTAAATCCTAATGCCAATGTTAGGGAAATTATATCATATATCAATGAGATGGTCGCTCTTAAACAAGAGTGGTGTAACGAAATTTTGATGATAAACATAGCATTGTTCTGTTTGAAGAAGACGGATATTCTGGCAAATCCAGTAGAACAAATATTGTCCGGCGACTATCTGAATGGCATTCAAACAATAATTAACAATGATCTGCAAACACAACGCGAAATTGCAGCTTTGGTATATGGTGTCGATGTTGAAGATGCTCGACAAATTCCATTGAAAAAATATATTGAAGGCTGCATCAACGGAGAAGAAGACCACGACATAAATCAATATGCAGAGACTAATAAACAATTTGACACTGTATTAGAAGAAGTTATACAATGTATGGACAATGCGCTTATCGATAAGATTATACATTGTTTGCATAAATTAACTCGAAAGAGCGATGTTATTCTGCGTGTATGGCAAAGAATAGCACAATTGAAATTAAAAGAATCCATAGAGAAGCAGGTGTTCCCTGTCGAATACCAAGAACTGCTGTTGCATTTAGACACGGAAAGCCAAAACCATGTGATTGCTCAATTATATAAGAAGATAGTTCGGTTCAATGACTTCAATGGCGGCGACTATTTCAAAACGTTAGATGCAATAGACAGGTTTATTGCGCAAAATAAGTTGGCGTGCGATTTTACGTCATTGATTGAAGCAAAAACAGTCAAGCCAAATACATTTATCGATTATATTCAAGCTGCAAATGCAACAGATGCTGCCTATCGGGATAACGCGACAACTAAAGCATATAAATATTATCAAGTAGCAACAAATTCGGAGGCGCTCGATAATTATTTGGCAAACTTACTACCCGATAATTTCGACCATGCAGATATTGTAAAAACGTTAAAAGATAATTCTACCTATACGTTTCCAACGCTTTTGCAAGCGATCACGAATTGCATTGATGAACAGAATGTAAATAAAGATAATATAGGGGCTATATTTACAACCTATCGTTTATTGGCATCTGACGAAGAAAGACCTTTACCTGTAACGTTAGATTCAACCTACATAAATCAGTTGCATTCTGAATTAGAAACTGATGGCCGAAACATTAAAGAGTCTGGATATTACGATTTAGTCGCCATGCAATTGGCACATGGTCATTCCGTTTCCTTAATAGAGGGTGGAGATATAAAATATGTTGCAGAACTCATGGACTATTATGTGGATCATGGAGACTTATTAGTAAATAGTGTGGGATGGAATATACCGCTATTAAATGAAACACTACAATACATGGTAAATCATAAACTTGGCTATAAATTATTGCTCTCAGACATATTGCCCCAATTTGAAGATATTAAGAACAGAATAGGTGTAACGGATGAGGTATTTATCGAGCATTTAGCAGAGTGGAATACCGATTTGGATAAGTATATCACTAAGAACAATATTAAAGATGTAATTCCTGACGCATCTTTTTACGATTTGACCACTAAAATAAGCAATGTCCTGACCGATCATATCAATAAAATAGCGTTCGAAGCGTTGTCTGAAATAAGTGTTGATACATTATACGCCCAAAGAACAGCACATACATCATATTATTGGTTTGTCGCAATAAAACATTTACTGGCTAAAATCAAATCCTTGCCAGATAACTTGACTGAATTTGGCAAAAAGATTCTGATGGATATTGCTTCTGGAACTCAAAGTTTGAATCCTTTCCCTAATTGTTTCAAGAATATAGTTGAAAGATTGGATAAACGAAAAATTAAATCGACAGTTACCGATATAAGAAATGATTTCTGCATCGGTAAAAAGACTATCAATGCAATAAAGTTTCAATTTTTCGAAACATGGCTTAGATCGCATGGTAATTTGAAAAGTCAAGCTGGAGACGTTATTGATAAAATAGTGAAACCTGTAATTTCCGATGGGGCATGCCGTTCATTGATTCTGCAAAACAAAGATTTTTATATGGATTTAATAAATACAGCAGGGGATGATGCTTATGAATTGAAAAAGAGTCTCCGAAACCTCATACAAAAAGATTCAGATCCGCAATTGGTTAAATTTGTCAATTCGATAGATTCAGTACCTGAGGTTGAAACCGCGTAAGTATTTGTCTAACAAGTCCGAATTTTACGATTTTACCCGTCAGAACTGAAGTGCCCCCCCCCAAAAAAATTGTATCCAACTTTTGGGGGTCACTTCAAACTTCGATAGGGATAATTTTCAATTTTGGGGACTTGTTAGACAGTCTCATTATCTGGTAGCAGTTTACACAGCACCGGATCGTTTTTGATACGCTCCAGTTCCTCCTGCACAATCTGCTTCACCTCTTCCTTGATGCGCCGGTAGTTCGCCTGCACCGTTTCCTTCATGCGGTCGTTGCCGTCCTCGTCCGTGAAGTTTGTAATGACGGGAATTTTCTTGTAGGCACTTTCTTCCCGTTTCACCTTTTCGGCATCCACCACAATCTCGCAATGAAAAATCTTCTGCTCGATACGCTCGTTGAAGTTGTCGGATACAGAACCGACAAACATTCCCTGCGTAAGCCCGGAAATCTTACTCGGTGGAATGAGCGCGTCCATCTGCGTGTTGATGGAGGTGGAAACATCCTGCCGGTTGATGGAGATGGACTGCCGTTTCTGCAACACCTTACCGAACCGCTCGGAGAGCGTCTTGGCTGTTTCCCCCACCACCTGACCGGAGAAAATATTGCCGACAGTGTTCATCACCACTTTCGCCTCTTTGTCCCCGTAGTCACGCACTAACTGGCTGAAATCCTGAAAGCCCAGACACACGGCAACCTTGTTGCTTCGGGCGGTAGCTATAAGATTGTCCAACCCTTTGAAGTATATTGTGGGCAACTCGTCGATGATGACCGATGACTTCAGCATCCCCTTCTTGTTGATGAGCTTCACGATACGGGAATTATACAGACCGAGTGCCGCACCGTAGATATTCTGACGGTCGGGATTGTTACCCACGCAGAGGATTTTCGGCTCTTCGGGATTGTTGATGTCCAGCGTAAACTCGCTGTCTGACATCACCCAGTAGAGCTGCGGTGAAATCATCCTCGAAAGCGGGATTTTTGCCGACGCTATCTGACCCATGAGCTGCTCCGCAGCCCCTCCAAGCCACGCATCCATGAACGGCGAAAGGTAGTTCTCCAGCTCCGGATAAGAGGTCAGTATCGGAAATATATCCTCGTAACGGCGGTTCAGAAACTCGATAGCATGGGGAAACGTGCAAAACTTCCCGTTCTGATAGATTTTGAGATACCAGATAATACTGGCAAACAGAATGATAGGTGACTCCACGAAGAAGTCGCCCTGCTTTTGCACCCACGTTTTATTGAGGTTGAGCATTATTGTGTAGGCACTCTCATAGGCATCCGTAATATCTTCCATAAAATCCGGGTGAATGGGATTGCACCGATGAGAGCGTCGCGGGTCGTCGAAGTTGATCACATAGAACTTCGGCTTTACCTTGTAGCCGTCCGGGTGGTTCAGCAAATGGTTGTAGGCAATAGTAGATAGGTCGGGATACTTGAAATCGTAGATGTATTGACTAAAGCCCTTTTCAATCTGTTGCTTGATAAAATTGTTTACCACGGCATAGGACTTGCCGCTGCCCGGCGTACCCAACACGATGGACGCACGGAAGGGATTAACTACATTGATCCAACCGTTGTTCCAGCGTTTCCTGTAATAGAAACGTGTCGGCAGATTGACCGAATACTCGCTTTCGATAAGCCTCGTTTCCTGCATGAAACTCTCGTTCTCGTTGTTGAAAACATCCTCCATCAAATTGTGTTTCAACAGGCGGCTCATCCACAGACCACCCATCAACAGGCAGACATAGCCCGTTCCAATGGTAAGGACATACAGTCCCGTCACCGCTTCAAGCGGCAGCGGCAGGGGCAGCAACCACCAGTTCAGGAAAAACAGCACGAACCCGACGGCAAATGCTGTCCAGATTCTCCCCCAAGTGATTTTCTCACCCTTGACACCCTTCGTACCCAGACAGGACAAGGCAAGCAAAAGGACGGAAAACAGCTTCGTGTAGAGAATGGAATGGAACAGCCCCGCCGTGCGGTCGAAGTTCAGAAGGATTTTGTCCACCACGCCGATGTTCACGCCCCACAGCCGGATGGCTTCGTAGCAGAACCAGTACACGTTCATGACCACTAAAATGATACTCACGGCACGCAGAAAATCCATGATTTTCGCCAATGCCCTCAAATCGTCTTCTTGTTGTGACATACATTGATTTTTTAATTGTTGATACTCTGATTACATACCCAAGCCCTTGCGTTTTTTCTTCTTTTTGCGCTTCATCGCCCGGATGAAAGCCTCTTCCTCGGCATCTACCGCCGGACCTTCGGGAGTGAGCAAGCCCATACCGCCCGATATATCTTCACTGTCGTAGGCGGTCTGCCCGTGTGCCTTGTCCGCAGCATCCACAGGGATGGATAGCGGTATCGGCGGTTGTCCGGCGTATGGCAGGGTGAAGTGTTCCTGCAAGGCATTCGCCGAAAGCTCCTTACCCATGCGCGAACCGTTCAGCACGCATCCCGTGCGGTGGTCGATGAAGGTAGCCCCATAGATGCGCCCTTCCTCTGTGTAGCGCAGTACGGTGTCGATGCCCTTCTCTTTGAGTTGGGATACAAATTTGTCCTTGTCATAAGTGCCTTGCAGCACGGAAAGGACGGTGCGTTTCGTCATGTCTGCCAGTTTCCTATCCTTGATTTCCGATTTGGAACGGACAAACTTCTTCTGTACGGCTTCATAGCCTGCGGACTTCCCGAAAAGCGAGGATTTGAACGGGTTGCCCACCTTGTTACCCTTGTCGTCCGTGACGGAATAGACCAGCCCGTGATACTCCCGTCCGCGCACGTTGCCCCTCGCTTCCTCCACCGTCATATTATATAAGGAAAGGAGCGCACGGTATTCGCCCATCGTCTGGAAACGGTACTGCCCATTCAGAGCCTTCACGGTGTTGCCTACCTGCTTCTTCACATCACCTGCCGATGCGGCCACCTTGCGCAACGGATTATCCAATCTCTGATTTTTACGTTCTGCCGGATGCAATCCGTACTTCTGTTCCAGTTCCCTGCGGATACGGTCGCTGCGGCGGTAGAGAAAATCCCGGTTGAGCCTTTTCCCGTTCTCGTCCACGTTGACCGTCACGATGTGCAGGTGGTGGCGGTCGATGTCCTCGTGCTTGAATACAAGATAAGGCTGGTTTCCGAAACCGAGTTTTTCCAGATACTCGCGGGCGATATTCTGCAACTCAATATCGGTCAGCACATCCTCCGGGTGCGGGTTGAGAGAGATATGCACCACCGGCTTCTCGATCTTCATCTGCGGTGGCAGGAAGGTGAGAAAACCCTCCATCGCCTTGCCTATGTCCACCGTTCCCGAACCGTCATTGTAGATGCGGTTGGTGGTGAGAAGCCGCCCCTGCGCCTCGTTAATCTTCTCCCCGTTGTAGGCAATCGCGCCGTACAACGAACTTCCTACACTGATTTTTGCGACCATTTTGCCTCCATTTCCCTTGAAAGTTCCACAATCCGGCGGCTCAGTTTCACGAGTTCGACGGTGTGTTGCTCTAATTTGTAGAGCAACGCCATCGCCTTTTTCTCTGAAAAATGCAGCCTCAGTTCCTTCACGACTTGGTTGTAATTCGTACCCACGGCACGGAATTGTGCATGAAAATCCGACAGTTTGGTGTAATAGTCCACCAACGTCTTGTCCACCTTCAGCACCTTGAACGGTTGCCCGAAGAAGTGCGCTTTGAGGAAAACAGACCGTGCATAGACACCCGATTTTCCGAACATGGCGAGGAAACGGTTGTGTTCCTCCTCGTTGAAACGGACGGTGTACCGGTACACCGCCGGATCAAGTTTGGGATTTCTCCCTGATTTGCTTTTCCTTTTCTCTTTCATATTACTTTGGATTTAGCGGATTGACGGCATAAGCCGCCGCTTCGGATTACAGCACCGCAGTTCTGAAAGGCTTCCCGACTTCGGAGGGAAAGCCCGCCCCCTGCAAGGGCAAGTGCTTTTCGTGGCTGCTCAAAATATTTTGAGCGGCTGAAAAGACATCTTGCTATGTTCAGGTGAACATAAAAATCCGTCAGGGGACGGATTGGGAAAATACCTTTCAGGACTCCGGGCCGCGCGTCATCGGCGAACCCTGCTGTCCGGGTGCAAAGTTACGCCCTTAAAGCGGTATCGGACAGATGCTTGACCCGGTCAATGACTGCCAACCGGCGCAACGTGCCGCCACTTGCCGGAGAAGTGATACAGGTTCCAAAATATACTTGTTTATTTGCAGCATGATTCAAGAAACGAACGATTTGAAGATATGATAAACGGAACATTCAAATACCCGGAAATCCGCTTCTTCGGATACTTGCCGAAACGGATACCCGAACCGTCGGAAACCCGGTTCTCCGACAATTCGGTGACGTATGGATTCAATGACTTCATGACGCAATGTCGTCAATCACCATTTGTCCGACGCACCGCTTCACCACAGAACCGGATACGCGACGACCCGCCTGCGTGTGTAGTCACGGAAGCGGATGGTGCGACAGCCAAATCCGTATGGAAACAGAAAAACAAATCATCAACAATTAAAATAAATGGAACTATGAGTAAGGAAATCTTCGTTGCATTCGCAACACAGAAAGGTGGCATCGGCAAATCCACTGTCACGGCACTTGCCGCCAGCTACCTGCACAACGTGAAAGGCTACAATGTCGCCGTCGTGGACTGCGACGACCCGCAGCACAGCATCCACGGGCTGCGCGAACACGAAATGGGGCTTATCGACAGCAGCACCTACTTCAAGGCTCTCGCTTGCGACCATTTCCGCCGGATCAAAAAGAACGCCTACACCATCGTCAAAAGCAATGCGGTGAACGCCCTCGACGATGCCGAGAGGATGATTGCCACTGAGGACGTGAAACCCGACGTGGTGTTCTTCGACATGCCCGGCACACTCCGAAGCAACGGCGTGATAAAGACGCTCTCGCAGATGGACTACATTTTCACTCCGCTGAGTGCCGACCGCTTTGTCGTGGAGAGTACCCTGAAATTCGTCACGATGTTCCGCGACAGGCTGATGACTACCGGACAGGCGAAAACAAAGGGGCTGCATCTGTTCTGGACGATGGTGGACGGCAGGGAGAGGAACGACTTGTACGGCATCTACGAGGAAGTGATAGCCGAAATGGGCTTTCCGGTACTTTCCACCCGCTTGCCCGACAGCAAGAAGTTCCGCCGTGACCTTTCGGAAGAGCGCAAGAGCGTTTTCCGCTCCACCATCTTCCCGATGGACACGGCACTGCTGAAAGGGAGTGGCATCCGGGAGTTTTCCGAAGAGATAAGCGACATCATCAGACCGCAGTGAGCATGGGCAGCAGGAAAGTGAACACGGAAGGCATCGACGAGGAACTGCTGTTAGCCTCCATCGGGCGGCGCACACAGGACGGGACACTGCGCCCCGCACAGGAAGTACCCGCAGCTGCACCGACCGAAGAGGACACCGCCGCACCGGAACCATCTCCTGTGCAACCCGTAACACGGGAAAAAGCGCAGAGGGAAAGTGGACGCCGGAAAAGGCAGGACGAGGACTACAACGAGCTATTCCTGCGCCGCAACGAGATAAAGACCCGCCAATGTGTCTATATCAGCCGTGACGTCCACGGCAAGATCCTCAGAATCGTGAACGACATCGCCGGAGGGGAAATCTCAGTAGGCGGATATGTGGATACCGTGCTGCGCCAGCATCTGGAACAGCACAAGGAGAGAATCAACGAACTGTACAAGAAACAACGTGAAGATCTGATTTGAAAATGGAAAAAGAAATGACACCGAATGAAAAAAGACCACAGCAAGACTGCGGAGGTATGTTTACCCAAGTGCAGGCGAGTGTGGAAATACTGTCGCCTGTCCCGGTAAGCGGCAAATGCAGTGAGAAGGACTATGAACGCCTGTTCATCCGCGACCCGGAAGTAAAGGCACGTGAGGGGAAGATGGCGTATGTGCGCCCGGAGTACCACGAGCGTATCATGCGTATCACCCGTGTAATCGGGCATGACCGGCTTACGCTGTCCGCTTACATCGACCATGTGCTGACGCACCACTTCAACCAGTGCGAAGATGCGATAAAGAGCCTTTATGCCCGAAATTACAATTCAGTATTCTAACCAAAAACGGAAGGATATGAATTACACAATCAGCATGACAGACATTCTGCTGGCGGTATCGGTCGGCTGCAACCTCTGGTTCCTGTTCCTGCTCCTTTACGAGCGCATCATGGACACGCGGATTGTCCGCTTCTTCAAGGGCATTGTCGGATTATGGCGGTCACTGGACGGGAATGAGGCTAAACGCATAGCGGCACACGAGGAAGTCCCTGCGGAAAAGGCGGACATCATCGGCAAGAGCCGTTTCAGGATGGCATCCACCCGGACAACCGCTGCCATACCGACGCAAGAAGCCGCCACTATTGAAAAAGGCATTGAGCTGTCGGAGGAAGAGGCTACTTTTGACGACGGAAAAACGGGAAACGCATCCCGCCCGGCACAAGTCCCGGAGGAAAAACTCGATGAGACCTTCACGAGCATACCGCCGGAGGAACTGGGATACGGGGACGACGAACCGGAAGAGGACGCCTCGGACACGCCACGGGCTTCGGGCAGCAGCTTTGACGAGATTGACGACGCCTGCAAGACCGCCAAAAACCCGGACGCGACACAGGCGGAACGTGAAAAGGCGGCTAAGGTGTTCACCGACATGGAGGGCACGGAGTTGTACGAGAAAATGATGGAAGGCTCTTCGGAGATAGGCATCCGCATCAAGGGGCTTATCGAGATTCGGCTGAAGAAATCTGAAAAGGAGTTCGTCGTGCCGGACAACATCGAGGAGTTCGACATTCGCAACTATGTATGACAACAATAAAAGAAATGAACATGAAAGAATGACATCAACCCACGCGGCGAGGAAACGCAAGGCGCATCCCCATCCGCAACGGACACGCCCACGTCCGTGGAAACAAACGGGCATCCACTAAAACCAAAGTAAAGAAACAAAGTATCAACCGCCCGACAAAGGACCATCCACCCTTTTGACGGCAAAAAACAAGAACAGTTTATGAACAAGAACATCTTGAAAAACAGAAAAGCAATCCTCTCCGCGGCACTTGTCATCGCCGCAACCGCCTCCGCTTTCGCGCAGGGAAACGGCATCGCGGGCATCAACGAAGCCACCTCTATGGTGAGTTCTTATTTCGACCCCGGAACTAAACTGATATACGCCATCGGTGCAGTCGTCGGGCTTATCGGGGGCGTAAAAGTGTACGGCAAGTTTTCATCGGGCGACCCCGACACCAGCAAGACAGCCGCCTCGTGGTTCGGCGCGTGCATCTTCCTGATTGTTGCCGCCACCATCCTGCGCTCATTCTTCCTTTAATAAATAATGTATGGCTGAATACCCAATCAACAAGGGTATCGGCCGTCCGGTAGAGTTCAAGGGCTTGAAGGCACAGTACCTCTTCATCTTCTGCGGAGGTCTGCTGGCTCTCTTCGTCCTGTTCGTCATCCTCTACATGGTCGGTATCGACCAGTGGATATGTATCGGCTTCGGCGCGGCATCGTCCTCCCTCCTTGTATGGCAGACCTTCGCGCTGAACGCCCGGTACGGTGAACACGGGCTGATGAAATTAGGAGCGGCACGGAGCCATCCCCGATACCTTATCAACCGGCGGCGGATAACCCGTCTGTTCAAACGACAACGAAAGGAAGAAAGACAATGAGGAATACATCGAAAATGACAACACTGGAAAACAGGTTCCCACTTTTAGCGGTGGAGCATGGCTGCATCATCTCAAAGGACGCCGACATCACGGTGGCTTTCGAGGTGGAACTACCGGAACTTTACACCGTGACGGGTGCGGAGTACGAGGCGATACACAGTTGCTGGTGCAAGGCTATCAAGGTGCTGCCGGACTACTCCGTCGTCCACAAACAGGACTGGTTCATCAAGGAACGCTACAAACCGGAGCTTCAGAAGGACGACATGAGCTTTTTAAGCCGCTCTTTCGAGCGTCACTTCAACGAGCGTCCGTACCTGAAACACACCTGCTACCTCTACCTGACCAAGACAACAAAGGAGCGTAACCGGATGCAGAGCAATTTCAGCACGCTGTGCCGGGGACATATCATCCCGAAGGAGCTGGACAGGGAAACCACGACCAAGTTCTTGGAAGCCTGCGAACAGTTCGAGCGCATCATGAACGACAGCGGGCTTGTCAGGCTGCGCCGCCTCTCCACCGATGAGATTGTGGGTACTGAGGGAAAGACGGGACTTATTGAACGCTACTTCTCGCTCATGCCGGAAGGTGACACCACCTTGCAGGACATCGAGCTTTCGGCAAGGGAGATGCGCATCGGCGACAACCGCCTGTGTCTGCACACCCTCTCCGACGCGGAAGACCTGCCGGGCAAGGTGGCTACCGACACCCGTTACGAGAAGCTCTCCACCGACCGGAGTGACTGCCGACTGTCATTCGCCTCCCCGGTGGGGCTTCTGCTCTCCTGCAACCATATCTACAACCAGTATGTGCTGATAGACAACAGTGAGGAAACCTTGCAGAAGTTCGAGAAGTCCGCCCGTAACATGCAGTCGCTATCTCGCTATTCAAGGAGCAACAGCATCAACCGCGAGTGGATAGACCAATACCTGAACGAAGCCCATTCCTACGGACTGACCTCGGTACGGGCACACTTCAACGTCATGGCGTGGAGCGACGATGCGGAGGAACTGAAGCATATCAAGAACGACGTGGGCAGCCAGTTGGCAAGCATGGAATGCGTGCCGCGCCACAACACCATCGACTGCCCGACACTCTACTGGGCGGCGATACCCGGCAATGCGGCGGACTTCCCGGCGGAAGAGAGTTTCCACACCTTCATCGAACAGGCGGTGTGCCTGTTCACAGAGGAAACCAACTACCGCAGCTCGCTCTCGCCCTTCGGCATCAAGATGGTGGACAGGCTCACGGGAAAACCGCTGCACCTTGACATCTCCGACCTGCCCATGAAGCGAGGTATCACGACCAACCGCAACAAGTTCGTGCTGGGTCCTTCGGGCAGCGGCAAGTCTTTCTTCATGAACCACCTCGTGCGCCAATATTATGAGCAAGGCGCACATGTGGTATTGGTGGACACGGGAAACTCCTATCAGGGCTTGTGCGGCATGATCCGACGCAAGACAGGCGGAGCGGACGGTGTGTATTTCACCTACACGGAAGATAAGCCCATCAGCTTCAACCCGTTCTACACCGACGATTACATCTTCGACGTGGAGAAGAAGGACAGCATCAAGACCCTGTTGCTGACGCTCTGGAAGTCGGAGGACGACAAGGTGACAAAGACGGAGAGCGGCGAGCTGGGCAGTGCCGTGAGTGCCTATATTGAGCGCATCCAATCCGACCGTAGCATCGTGCCGTCGTTCAACACCTTCTACGAGTATATGCGTGACGACTACCGCAAGGAACTGGCACAGCGTGACATCAAGGTGGAGAAGTCCGACTTCAACATCGACAACATGCTCACCACCATGCGGCAGTATTACCGGGGCGGGCGTTACGATTTCCTGCTCAACTCCACGGAGAACATCGACCTGCTCGGCAAGCGGTTCATCGTCTTCGAGATAGATTCGATTAAAGAAAACCGCGAACTGTTCCCCGTCGTGACCATCATCATCATGGAAGCCTTCATCAACAAGATGCGGCGGCTGAAAGGCGTGCGGAAACAGCTTATCGTGGAAGAGGCTTGGAAGGCCCTCTCATCGGCGAACATGGCTGAATATCTGCGCTATATGTATAAGACGGTCAGAAAATATTACGGCGAGGCAATCGTGGTGACGCAGGAGGTGGACGACATTATCAGTTCTCCGGTGGTCAAAGAGAGCATTATCAACAACTCGGATTGTAAAATCCTGCTTGACCAAAGGAAATATATGAACAAGTTCGACCAGATACAGGCGTTGCTCGGACTGACGGAAAAGGAGAAGTCGCAGATACTCTCCATCAACATGGCGAACAACCCTTCACGGCTCTACAAGGAGGTGTGGATAGGCTTGGGCGGCACGCAGTCGGCGGTCTATGCCACGGAGGTCAGCGCGGAAGAGTATCTGGCGTACACCACCGAGGAAACGGAAAAAGTGGAGGTTTACCGTCTGGCGGAGAAGCTGGGCGACGACATCGAAGCCGCCATCCGGCAGCTTGCCGAAAGGCGGAGAAACAAGGAATAACTAAAAAACAGAATGTATCAACCAAAAAAGAAAAACGCGTATGAATTTACCAAAAGTGAAAATGCTGCAAGTCAGCAAGTGCCTTATCGGATTGGCGGTCATGATGCTGCAATCCTGCGACGTGGCCGACAACCGCCGCGACATGCTGTGCGGGAACTGGGAGAGCGTGGAGGGAAAACCTGACGTGCTTATCTACAAGGAGGGCGAAGCCTACAAAGTGACGGTGTTCCGTCGTAGCGGTCTGCGCCGCAAGCTCAAGCCGGAAACCTATCTCTTGCAGGAGGAGAACGGCAACCTGTTCATGAACACCGGCTTCCGCATCGACGTGTCCTACAACGAGGCCACGGATGTGCTGACTTTCTCGCCAAACGGGGACTATGTGCGGGTGAAGCCGCAGCCGGGACATCCGACCGAAGAATAACAACCACTAAAATCCAAAGTAACATGAGAACAAGAATAACAATGATTATCTGCCTGTGCCTGCTTTTCGCGGGCAGGGCAAGCGCACAGTGGGTCGTAAGCGATCCGGGCAATCTAGCGCAGGGCATCATCAATGCCTCCAAAAACATCATCCATACCTCCAAGACCGCCACGAACATGGTGAGCAACTTTCAGGAGACGGTGAAAATCTATCAGCAGGGCAAGAAGTATTACGATGCCCTCAAATCGGTGAACAATCTGGTCAAGGACGCCCGCAAGGTGCAGCAGACCATCCTGATGGTGGGCGACATCACAGACATCTATGTGAACAGTTTCCAACGGATGCTCCGTGACGGGAATTTCAGACCCGAAGAGCTTTCCGCAATCGCTTTCGGCTACACGAAACTGCTGGAGGAAAGCAACGAAGTGTTGACGGAACTCAGGAACGTGGTGAACATCACCACGCTCTCCATGACCGACAAGGAGCGCATGGACGTGGTGGAACGCTGCCACTCGAAGATGAAGCGTTACCGCAACCTCGTGAGCTACTACACGAACAAGAACATCTCCGTGAGTTACCTGCGTGCGAAAAAGAAGAACGACCTCGACCGCATCATGGGGCTGTACGGGAACATGAACGAAAGATACTGGTAGCCTATGAAGTTCGACAACCTTCATCAGATTTTACGTTCACTTTATGAGCAGATGATGCCGCTGTGTGGGGACATGGCTGGTGTGGCGAAAGGCATCGCCGGGCTGGGTGCGCTGTTCTACGTCGCCTACCGGGTATGGCAGTCGCTGGCGAGAGCTGAACCGATAGACGTATTCCCGATGCTCCGTCCTTTTGCCATCGGTCTGTGCATCATGTTCTTCCCGACTGTGGTGCTGGGCACGATAAACAGCATCCTCTCACCCGTCGTACAGGGCACGGCAAAGATGCTGGAGGCGGAAACGCTGGACATGAACCGATACCGGGAGCAGAAGGACAAACTGGAATACGAGGCGATGGTACGCAACCCCGAAACCGCCTACCTCGTGTCCAACGAGGAATTTGACAAGCAACTGGAGGAACTCGGCTGGTCGCCCTCCGACATGGTGACGATGGCGGGAATGTATATCGACCGGGGAATGTACAACATGAAGAAGAGCATCCGCGACTTCTTCCGCGAGATACTCGAACTGCTGTTCCAAGCCGCCGCCCTCGTGATAGACACCGTCCGCACCTTCTTTCTCGTGGTGCTGGCGATTCTCGGTCCGATAGCCTTCGCCCTGTCGGTATGGGACGGTTTCCAAAACACGCTCACGCAGTGGATATGCCGCTATATACAGGTCTATCTGTGGCTACCGGTATCGGACATGTTCAGCACCATACTGGCGAAGATACAGGTTCTGATGCTGCAAAACGACATCGAGCGGATGCAGGCAGACCCGAACTTCTCGCTGGATTCGAGCGACGGGGTGTATATCGTATTCCTCTGCATCGGCATCATCGGCTACTTTACCATTCCCACCGTTGCGGGCTGGATTATCCAAGCCGGAGGCATGGGCGGTTACGGTCGCAACGTGAACCAGATGGCGGGACGAGCCGGAAGCATGGCGGGCAGCGTGGCGGGTGCAGCCGCAGGAAACGCAGTCGGACGTGTCGGCAAATTGCTGAAATAATCAATGTGCAATCATAAATTGGAAAATATAAATGGAATTCAAATCACTTAGAAACATCGAATCGTCGTTCAGGCAGATACGCCTGTTCGGTATCGTCTTCCTCTCGCTGTGCGCCGTGGTGACGGTGTGGAGCGTGTGGAACTCCTACCGTTTCGCAGAGAAGCAACGGGAGAAAATCTATGTGCTGGACAACGGCAAGAGCCTGATGCTCGCCTTGTCTCAGGATTTGTCGCAGAACCGCCCGGCGGAGGCACGGGAACATGTGCGCCGTTTCCACGAGATGTTCTTCACGCTATCACCTGAAAAAAGCGCGATTGAACACAACGTGAAACGTGCCTTGCTGCTGGCGGACAAGAGCGTGTACCACTATTATTCGGACTTCGCGGAGAAGGGGTACTACAACCGCATCATCGCCGGGAACATCAACCAAGTGCTGAAGGTGGACAGCGTGGTGTGCGACTTCAACGCCTATCCCTACCGTGCCGTGACCTACGCCACACAGAAAATCATCCGGCAGAGCAACGTCACCGAGCGCAGCCTCGTGACCACCTGCCGCCTGCTGAACGCATCGCGGTCGGATGACAACCCGAACGGTTTTACCATCGAGGGTTTCACCATCATTGAGAACAAGGATTTACAGACTATCAAACGGTAACAGGACATGAAAAGTATCAGAAAATCAATGTGGGGCATGTATTGGAAACTCCACGACAAACGGAAACGCTTGGCGGCAAGTCTCAAAGGGTATCTGGACGGCTTGCCGCCGGAAACACGCCGCCGCATCGTGCTGGGGATGTTCGCCGCCTTCGCGGTGCTTGCCCTTTACACCTTCGGCAGAGCCGTCTATGACATCGGCAGGAACGACGGCTCACATATGGAAACGGGACACGCCGGACGGGTGGAACTGCCGACCCCGGCGGAAACAGGCAATCACTTAACACCTTATTTATATGGAACAGACAAAGAATGAACCTAAAAACGAGAACAAGGCGGCTCCCGACAACGGGAAACCGAAGAACCGACGCCAAGCCGAGAGCCATCATGCCTGCTTGAATGGCCAAGGCGCGAAGGAGGAAGGCAAAGCCAAGGAGCGTAAGCCGCTGACAGAGGCGCAACGGCTGAAACGTCAGAAAATGATAGTGCTGCCCGCTATGGTGCTGGTATTCATCGGGGCTATGTGGCTGATATTCGCCCCGTCCTCCGGCAAGGAGCAACCGCCGGGAACGGACGGATACAACACCGAGATGCCCGATGCTGACAAGGCGAACCGCCAGATCATCGGCGACAAGGCGAAAGCCTACGAGCAGGGGGCGATGGAGGAGCGGCAAGAGAACCGCAGCCGCGCCATGCAGGAACTGGGCGATATGTTCGACCGCGAGGTGGCGGAAACGGACGGTGGCAGGGACTTCTACCTTGCCAATCCCGGTGGTACGGAAGAGAATGTGAAGTCCGCCCCGAAGACCATCCAGTCCTCCGCAGCCGCATATCGCGACCTTAATGCCACGCTCGGCAACTTCTACGAGCAGCCGAAGAACGACAACGCGGAGATGAACGAACTGCTGGAGCGTATCGCCTCGCTGGAATCGGAATTGGAAAGCGAGAAAGGCAAGGCGTCCGCTATGGATGACCAAGTGGCACTTATGGAGAAGTCCTATGAACTGGCGGCAAAGTACATGGGCGGACAGAACGGCACACAGCCACCTGTTGGACAGGCGACAGAGCCTTGCCTCGTGCAGAAAGCCGGAAAGAACACGGCTGCACCTGTCAGGCAGGTGGCGCATCAGGTTGTATCCTCGCTCTCACAGCCGATGAGCAACGCCGAGTTTGTCGCCTCCTTCTCGCAAGAGCGTAACCGCAGTTTCAATACGGCGGTGGGCGTCACGACCGTATCGGACAAAAACACCATATCGGCGTGCGTCTATGGGGCGCAGAGTGTGACGGACGGGCAGGCTGTCAAGCTCCGTCTGTTGGAGCCGATGGCGGTGGCGGACAAAATCATCCCCCATAATGCGGTGGTGGTCGGCACGGCAAAGATTCAGGGCGAACGGCTTGATATTGAAATTACTTCGCTGGAATATGCGGGTACGATTATCCCGGTAGAACTGGCGGTGTATGACACGGACGGGCAGCCCGGTATCTTCATTCCGAACTCTATGGAAATGAATGCCGTCAGGGAGGTTTCCGCCAACATGGGCGGCTCGCTGGGCAGCAGCATCAATATCTCCACCAACGCAGGGGCGCAACTCGCCTCCGATTTGGGTAAGGGGCTGATACAAGGAACCAGCCAGTATATCGCCAAGAAGATGCGTACCGTCAAAGTGCATCTGAAAGCCGGGTACAAGGTCATGCTCTATCAGGACAGGAATTGAAAGTAATAACAATCAACGACTAACAAAAAAACAACAATCCAATTTTTATTTACCACTAAAATCTAAAGTAATGAGAAAAGTAATCATCATGTTTGCCCTCGCTATGGGCATCGTAACTGCCAACGCGCAGGAGAACGTAACCGTTGGAACGGACAACGGAAGTGAACAACCGACCTTGACAAAGGAGGTCTATCCGCAGAAGGAGGCGGACGGCGACCTGTATCACGGGCTGACGAAGAAGCTGACCTTCGACCGCATGGTTCCTCCGCACGGCTTGGAAGTAACCTACGACAAGACCGTTCACGTCATTTTCCCCTCGGAGGTGCGCTACGTCGATTTAGGCTCGCCCGACCTGATTGCGGGCAAAGCCGACGGAGCGGAGAATGTCATCCGCGTGAAAGCTACCGTGAGGAACTTCCCGAACGAAACCAATATGTCCGTGATAACGGAGGACGGGAGTTTCTATACCTTCAACGTGAAATATGCCGCTGAACCGCTGCTGCTCAACGTGGAGATGTGCGACTTCATCCATGACGGCGAAAAGGTGAACCGCCCGAACAACGCTCAGGAAATCTACCTGAAGGAACTGGGCAGCGAAAGCCCGATGCTGGTACGCCTTATCATGAAGTCCATCCACAAGCAGAACAAGCGCGAGGTGAAGCACATCGGCTGCAAGCGATTCGGCATCCAGTACCTGCTGAAAGGTATCTACACGCATAACGGTTTGCTCTATTTCCACACGGAGATAAAGAACCAGAGCAATGTGCCTTTCGACGTGGACTACATCACATGGAAAATCGTGGACAAGAAGGTGGCGAAGCGTACCGCCGTGCAGGAGCAGATTATCCTGCCACTCCGTGCGCAGAATTACGCCACGCTCGTGCCGGGCAAGAAGAGCGAGCGCACGGTGTTCACGATGGCGAAGTTCACCATCCCCGATGACAAGTGCCTCGTGGTGGAACTCAACGAGAAGAACGGAGGTCGCCACCAGTCTTTCGTGATTGAGAACGAGGACTTGGTGCGTGCCAATACCATCAACGAACTTCAAGTGCGCTGACCATGAGAAAGTACATCGCAATAATCATCGCATCGCTTGCCCTGTGTACGGGGCAGGCGCACGCCCAGCGATGCCTGCCGAAGATGCAGGGCATCGAGATCAGGGCGAACATGGCGGACGGTTTCAATCCAGGCGGCAACGACGGCGGGTACAGCTTCGGGGCGGCTCTTTCCACCTACACGAAAAAGGGGAACAAATGGGTGTTCGGCGGCGAATACCTGTTGAAGAACAACCCTTACAAGGACGGGAAGATACCCGTGGCGCAGTTCACGGCGGAGGGCGGATACTACTTCAAGATACTCTCCGATGCCCGTAAAATCGTGTTCGTCTATGCAGGTGCTTCGGCTCTTGCCGGATATGAATCGGTGAACTGGGGCGAAAAGGTGCTGCATGACGGCTCCACGCTTCATGACCGGGATGCCTTCATCTACGGCGGTGCGCTGACGTTCGATGTGGAGTTTTACGTGGCAGACCGTATCGCTCTGCTCGCCAACCTCCGGGAGCGTTGCCTGTGGGGTGGCGACACGAGGAAGTTTCATACGCAGTTCGGGGTCGGCATCAAGTTCATCATCAACTGATACGCCGCATGGAACGAACGGAAATCGACGTCATGAGGCATATACCCCTTGCGGACTTCCTCGCACGGCTGGGACATGAGCCTGTCCGAAGAAGCGGAAACGAGTTGTGGTATCGTGCGCCATACCGCAATGAGCGCACGCCATCTTTCCGTGTGAACGTGGCAAAACAGCTCTGGTACGACTTCGGGCTGGGCAAGGGCGGCGACATCTTCACGCTTGCCGGGGAGTTTATCAGAAGCAACGACTTCATGGAGCAAGTGAAATTCATAGCGGAAACTGTCAATATGCCTATGCCTGTTCCCGAAGGGAGCAAACCGACTTTCCTGCCTAAACCGTCAGAACCTGCCTTTGAGGGAGTGGAAGCCGTCCCGCTGCTTCGTTCTCCACTGACGGATTATCTTGCGGAACGGGGCATCCCTTACGTTGTCGCATCACGCTATTGCTGCCGACTGAATTACGGTGTGCGTGGCAAACGGTATTTCACCGTCGGCTTTCCGAATGTGACGGGCGGGTATGAAATCCGCAGCCGCTTCTTCAAGGGATGCATACCTCCGAAGTCTGTATCACTGGTAAAGGCGAATGACATCCCGGCTGACGAGTGCCTCGTGTTCGAGGGCTTCATGGACTTTCTCTCTGCCGTGACGCTTGGTGTAACCGGTAACGCTGACTGTCTTGTGCTGAACTCAGTCGCCAACGTGGAGAAGGCGGCGGGATTGCTGGACGGATACGGGCGCATCGGCTGCTTCCTCGACCGTGACGAAGCCGGACGGCGGACGCTTGCCGCACTTACCATGCGATACGGGGAACGTGTCACCGACCGTTCCTCCCTCTATGACGGTTGCAAGGACTTGAACGAGTACCTGCAACTGACAACGAAAAAACAGAAAAACAACCATCTAAAAATCGAAGAACAATGAACATACTGAACAACAGAAACAAGAGAACATCAATATTCAAGGCAGTGGCGTTATGCCTGATAGCCGCCATGTCATTCACCCTCGTGTCATGTGACGATGACATGGACATCCAGCAGTCCTATCCCTTCACGGTGGAGGTCATGCCCGTGCCGAACAAGGTAGTAAAGGGGCAGACAGTGGAAATCCGCTGTGAACTGAAAAAGGAGGGCGACTTTTCGGGTACGCTCTATACCATCCGCTATTTCCAGTTCGAGGGGGAAGGCTCGCTCAAAATGGATAACGGCATCACCTTCCTGCCTAACGACCGCTACCTGCTGGAGAACGAAAAATTCCGCCTGTACTACACGGCGGCGGGTGATGAGGCGCATAATTTCATCGTGGTGGTGGAGGATAACTTTAGCAACTCCTACGAACTGGAATTTGACTTCAACAACAGGAATGTAAAGGACGACGATCTTACCATCGTTCCCATCGGCAACTTCAGCCCCTTGTTGAAATGATGCGTGTATTCATGACAATGCTCTGTTCACTTCTGACGGTCTGTTCTGTGTCCGCGCAGATCAGCCGCCAAGAGGGAACGGACGGGCAGGCGGCAATCTACCGACTGCCGCTTATGGAACGTGCTTTTTTATGCTGCCGCTACTTTGAAGGCTGGCACTCAGAAAAACACTACCCATACGTCGGTTGGGGTCACAAACTTTTGCCAAACGAGAAGTATTCGGCACGAACCATGACAAAACGGGATGCGGATGAACTTTTGCGGAAAGACCTGCGCAAATTTGTCGCCATGTTCCGTAAATTCGGGGTTGATTCGATTTTGCTTGGCACGTTAGCTTACAATGTGGGACCGGCGAAGCTGTTAGGCAGCAAAACAATCCCCAAAAGCACCTTAATCAAGAAGCTGGAAGCTGGTGACAGGAACATCTACCGTGAGTATATAGCCTTCTGCAACTACAAAGGAAAACGCCACGCCATGCTGCTCAAACGGAGAAAGGCGGAGTTTGCGCTGTTGTATATCCCATAAAAGGACTGACAAAACTGGCAAAAGACGTGCCATATTTAACTTGGCACGTCTTTTGCTCTATCACTTGATAGATTATCGTAGGATTTTCTCGTTAATTGACATCGTTGAGCCATTTTTGCCTATCGGTTTCCAAATAACACTTCAAGTTGTAAGTGTTGTGAGAGCAATACAAAACATAGTTATTAACCATAAAAAGTATAGCGAAATTATGAAGAAAGTATTTAGGAAAATTCAGAAAGGAACAACAAAAATGATTGAACGTATCAAATCGTTGGGGGAAATGGAGACGAAGCAGAAATGTGTAGTTCAACGGTTCGAGATTATCATTCCCCTCCACCAAAAAATAACGACCCAATATATAGCCTCCGCAAGTTTTACTTGCGGATTTTTTAGTTATCGCAGATTGGACAAAGGTTTCTTTGCTACTTTCTTTGTCCGCCATCATGCTCACTGAAAGAAAGTAGGGCGGCTCTCGCCGCCCCGCCACTCAAAAGCGTGTGTAAAGTCCCGTCACCATCGTGAACATTTCCTCCAGCATATCAAAATAGATACCCTCGTGTACGGCAATGTCCTTTGTCTTGCACTCAAAGGTCTTTTTGCTGAACGTCCTGCGGTAGAAGCGCATATTGTAGAGGTCTGCCCCTTCGTCATAGATGATGTCAAGGCGGTTGGCACTTGTTTTGTTCCTTGCAAGGCTCATCCGTAAGCCGTTGCCCATATCTATGAAATCACGGCTACCTGTCATGGCGGTGAAGCGTTTTCCGCCTATCTGCTGTAATATCGTCTTGGCTATCATATCTTTTGTTTTTAGGGTTTTAAGTATTGGCGGTGCGGACACCGCCATCCCGTTCAAAATTCTCGCATTTCGGAAATGGGGGTCTGCCGTTGTAGCCACTCTTTCACACATTCCATATTGTACTCGCTCGTGATGACTGCCGTATGGCTGTCGGTGGCGGTGAAACGTGTGCTTTCGTAATCATCTATCCACCCCTTGAGGGTGTCCGTTCCCCACGCTCCGGTATCGTCAAAGATACCGTCCAATGCCGTGATAGGTTCGCTGAACTTGACTATCAGCGTTTGATAGGTCGTGTTCATAGTCTGTCCTCCTTTCCCTTCTTTGCGTTCAGCCACTTGTCCCGTGCGGCTCGGCACTCGTCCAACGTGGGTTTGACACAAGAGAACAATTCTCTGTCTATGGGGTGGCGGTAGTCGTACTGCACAAGTGTCCGCCTGCGTCTTCCGATACCCGATTGGAAACGCTCGTATTTCTCCGTACCTGCTTCCGCGCAGGTGCTTACTCCGTTGATGGTCATTCGTGTTGTCATAATGTTGCTTTTTAGATGGTTAAAAATGTACTGACAGAACTCTGTTCTTCATCACCATTTCGGGGTTGCTTGTGTAGCGTTGGTGCAGGTAGAAATGGTGTGAGCCGAAGCCGTAAAGGAAAAACTTGTCAAGTTCGTGCTTCTCGGCAAACTCCTTTACGCTCTTTCTCAATTCCCCCTCACTCGTTGTGAGAGTGAGGAGGTTCACAAATTCAAGGAACATCGTGGGGATTGCATCATCCCACACACAAATCATACTTTCAATTCTTACTTCCATATCAATGTTGTTTTAGGGGTTATGCTATGCCGCTTTCATCCGCTCACGGATAAGGTTGGCGTTCTTGTTCACAAGGTCTATGATGCGCTCGTGATATTCGGTGTCCTGGTTGTGCTTGCCGTGGCACTGCACCACTTCGAGGGTTCGCAAGTCCACCTCTACGGTTTCAATAATCTCATCGCCAATCCTTGCCGATAGTATGAGGGTGTCGGCTTTCTTGTAGTATCCACTGCCAAACACGCAGATGCCCTGCGTCTTGCCCTCGTTGTAATACTCGTCTATGCTTTCAAGCACCTTGACGATTATTTCCTCGTCCGTGATTACCAAGCCGAAGAATTTGGATTTGTTGGCGATGAAATCCTCCGCATCTTTCTTTCGTTGGAGTTGTCGCTGTTGCTCACGCTCACGCCTTTCAATCTCCCAACGGCGTTGCTCTGCGGCTCTTTCCTTCTCGTGTATGGCTTCAATTTTTCGGGTTGCGTTGTCGTGTGCCGCCATGAAATCTTCGGGACAGATGTTCTTCGGGTTACGGAGGTCTTGACCGAGTTTTTTGAGCATACGCAGATAGTCGCACCACATTGAGAGGTTGTCTATCTGATACTTGTGACGCTTGGCAATCAGATATGATGCCCAACATTCATCGGCAGTACGGGTATTGAAAAGAAAGTGTTTCATGACCTCAATCTCACCGCCTTTCATAAGGGTTTCAATTCTTGGGTCTGAAAGCAAGGCTTTGAAAAGACGCACGGGGGAGATGCCGTGGAAATCGCCCTTGAAGCCGTTACGTCTGAGTTGGGGCAATATCCTCATCTTTGGATATGCACAGCTTCTTGCCACCACATCATCGTATAGGCTGTTGTGCGGTCTTACCTCCATATCGCTGCCTAATGCCCACACATCGCAATAGCAGAAAAGGAAGCCACGGAGCAACGCCATGTCCGTAACCTTGCCGTCGGGTGAAATCCAACGCTGCACGACCTCGTGGCAGTAGAAACGCATCGGTTCGCCTTTCCTGCTCTCGCATCTGACCTGCGCCACGCGGATTACCTGATACCCTTTGCAGGTGGTTATCACGCTGAAATTCTGCGTTTCCTTGTAGATGCGTCTGCGTGTGTCCTGCACTTTGAGTTCGGCATGGCATTTGGGGCAGGTGCAGCCTTCAAGGGTGTCGCATAGTCCGCTGTCGCTGTGCCACTCGTGACCGCAGTCGGAACAGGTGATGTTCCCTTTCTTGGTGCGGTAGCCGATATGCTCAACGCAGTGGCGGTATGCCCAATCTATTTGTGTCGCTGATATGGGGCGAAGGTTGGCGGAAAGTCTTGCCACCTCTTTCTGTATCTTGGTCTTCGGTTTCATAAGCCTAAATCAAATAATGAGGGTTGGGGTTGGTTTTCTTTTCTCGCTGACGGTCTGTGGCGGTTCTGCAACTTGCGGAGTTCCTCCTCTTGGTATTTGCGGACAGCGTTCTGACGTGCCTCCGCCTTTTCCTCTGCCGTGAGTTTCACAACGTGGTTCACAACCACTTGGCAGTCCATCGGTTTGCCCACCTCTATCTCGTTTTCCTCATAGTAGTGGATGGCTTGCCCGAATATCTCTCCGTCCGTGAAACCGTTGCAACCGCTTTTCTGCACATAGTTCAGAATGTGGGTCACGCACTCGTCCATGTTCTTGGCAGGGTTGCGGTACTTCTTTGCAAATAGCGCATCTTCCTCCGCACGCTGTTCCAAGTACATATATATCGTTCTCTTGAAATGGTCTGTTCCTTTCATATCGCTGTCATTTTTAGATTATCTGTTTCAGTATCTCTCTCCAATAGGTCGGCTCTACCTCGCTGAGAAGGAAGTCCATGAAATCCCTCCGTGCGTCCTTGTTCAGTTCGTGGTACAATCTTCGGAAAGTTTCAAAATTGCCGTTGATGTACGTTTCCACCATATACACGAAGATGTTGTCCACCTCGTAATATCTGCACTGCTGCGCTGCCGTCTTGCTGTTTCTTTTTGCCATGTCGGTAAGGGTTAAAGGGTGAATAACCAAAGGATGAAGCCAAAGAAGGCAATGGTGGAAAGGATAGCCACGATTACACCTATCGCCACTCGGAACACTCCGTTTACAATCTCTCTGATGATGCCCCAAAGGATGCCGAACACCCCGAAGGCGGTGCGCATCATCAAGCCGCATATCGCCAACCCGATGTGTTGCGCCATTTGTCTGAAATTTGCCGTTGCCGTCATATCTTCGCTGTTTTTGATTTTTTTGTTTTTAATGCGGATTCAAGAGCTGAGGGAGTTGAGTTTCAAACTATCTTATCTGCCTCTCGTTTATCCGACATTTTTTTTATGCGTCTTTCTGTCGCATCGGTCGTTTTCGTTTCGGGTGCTTGAAAAGGTAGGGATTAGGGAATGCAAGGTTTTTCGGTCAAAATACTACCCGCAGGGCTGGAGATTTTTACCGAAAACAGGAGGCTTGACCTTGCTTTCCCGTCCAATCCCGGAATTACCTTTGCGCCCAGAACGAAAATGACTGACTGATGCGGCTTACTGAAAGGCGCAAAATGGAGGTAAACGAAAACAGAGGCAGATTGTGTAGAAAAAAACTTCAGGGGAAAATCCGTAAAAAAAAGAATCACCAAAAGGAAAAAGACATCACCGGAAGCGTGAAAAGGGCAAACCACAACAAAGGAAGTATGATTGTTTCCGATCCGACGGAACTTGTTCAGCCGGGTGGCAACAATCATTCTTCCCGGTTTGTCCGGCTGTGTGTGGGCGCCTGTTTCATTCATGGGGCAGGCTGACACACTCTGCATTCACTTTCCGCTTCCGGCAAAAGAGACAGCGAAAAAAGAAAAATCATTTGAAAACCCGTAAAAGCACCTCTTGGCATAGGCGCAAAAGAAAGGGGCATTGCTTCATCTGTCTAAACATCGTTTAGGCGTGAGGCAATGCCCTTTTCTCCAGCTATGCGGTAGTCGGCACACGTTTGTTCCAAACTCGTTTTGGGCAATGGTGTGCCGACGGACAATACCGCTTTTACGGAAAATTCTTATGAATGAGGGGATAAAAAACGGGAGTTTATATCAAAATCTCGAATTAAATAGCTACTTTTGCATACGAAGAGTTCTTTGAAGGTTACGCAACGCGCAGAAGGATAATGCAGTAGATAACTAACTAAATCGTAACCTATTACTATCAAGAGCAATTAACCTACGCTCATTTCCAATAAATTACACTCTTTTCGTAACTTCTGCAGGCGAAGATACGAAAAACTATGCGGCAATGCGAAAAAGTTGTCCGATATAGATTTTTTTTATATCTTCGCTTTCTCAAATAGACGCCTGTTATGACAATCATCCAACTCGAATATCTGCTGGCCGTGGCCAACTGCGGGAGTTTCTCGCTTGCGGCCGAACATTGTTTTGTGACGCAACCTTCTTTGAGCATGCAGGTTAAGGCGCTTGAAGAGGAGCTTGGCGTGGTGCTTCTGGACCGTTCGAAAAAGCCCGTCATTCCCACCGAGGCGGGCGAGGTGGTGCTGGAACAGGCGCGCGAGACGATCAAGGCGTACAATTACATCAAGGAGGCCGTTTCGGAGCTCAAGGGCGAAACCGCGGGCAAACTGCGGCTGGGCGTCATCCCGACCATCGCGCCCTACCTGCTGCACAAATTCATTCCGGCCTTCGTGCGCGACTACCCGAAGGTCGAGCTGGAAATATCCGAGATGATCACTTCGGACATCGTCGAGGCGCTCAAGCGCGACCGTATCGACGCGGCGCTGGTCGCCAGCGGCACCTGCGGCGAGGGCATCCTCGAGCAGGAGCTTTTCAACGACCGCTTCTACGCTTACGTGTCGCCCGAAAATCCGCTCTATGAGCGGCAGAATATCCGTATCGAGGAGATCGACCTCAAGGACCTGGTGATCTTGAGCCCCGGCAACTGCATGCGCGACCAGATCATCGAACTCTGCCAGGCCCGGCGTTCGATGCCGTCGCACTATTCGTTCGAATCGGGTTCGCTGGATACGCTCATGCGGATCGTCGACTGCACGTCGTGTCTGACGATCATTCCCGAAATGGCCGTCGAATACATCCCCTCGGACCGCCGCGACCGGCTGAAAACCCTTTCGAAAGGGGCTACCTCGCGCAAGATCGCCGTCGCCGTGCGCCGCACCTACGTCAAGAACTCGATCATCCGGGCCTTGACCGAGACCATTCTGGCCAATGTTCCGGGTGCGAAGGCATAGCTTCCGCTCTCTGAAAGAATGCGCCCGGCCTGCAAAACGCAGGCCGGGCGCATGTCGATTATCCGGTCGGTTATTCCGGAATCGTTACTTTGGTCGCTTTTCCCGTCCAGTCGGCGAAGATTGATTTGCCGTCGGAAAGTTTGACGGAGAGTTTGACGGAGAAATTATCCCCGTCTCTGGTGACAGTGAGCATTCCGTAGGAGACTGTTGCCGAAGAGATGTCGTCTCCATTGCTTACCGTAATTCTTTCAAACGAGTGTACGATGTCGAACTCTGTTTCACCGATTGCCCCGACGGAGAGGTATGGTCTGAGAGGCCCGGTTTGGGTAACGGGTTCTGTGAGGTCGATAGTTTTGCCTATCAGGGATTCAGAAACTTCTATATCGACACCGTAGTCGGACATTGTAAACGGTAATGTTGAAAAATACTCTCTGAATAGAATGAGGTCGTATGAGGTTTCCCATTGCTCGTCGGCTTTTTCTTCCACATAGAAAGCGCTTTTGACCTCGCAGATCTGACCATTGACGGTGATCGTCTGCATGGTGGTTACTTTTTCGTCCTTGCAGGACGTCGTGGCCAGTGCGAGTGCGCCGGTCAGACAGAACATGAAGATTTTTCGCATAAATTGAACTTGGGTTAGTTGGAGTATCTCCAAAAGTAGTGATAAAAAACGAATCCGGCGACAAAAAGGGCGAAATAATGAATCGCTTCCGGAACAATATGCCCGCTTGCGGCGCGATTTTTACCGCGTTGCTTTCAAATCTCATTCTCTTTTCATACCTTTGCAAGGTTATAGATACCTATTGAACATTTATGGATAAACTGATCGAAACGATCGTCAGCGCGATTGAAGATAAAAAAGGTAAGAATATTGTATCGTTGGACCTCTCGGGATTCGATGGAGCGATCTGTTCGCATTTCGTGGTCTGCAACGCCGATTCCACGACGCAGGTGTGCGCCATAGCCGCCGAAATCGAGGAGAAGGTGTTCGAGAAATTGGGCGAGAAGGTGTGGCGCATCGAAGGCCAGCAGAACGGCGTGTGGGTCGCCATGGACTATGTGGACGTCGTGGTGCACATTTTCCAGACCGAGCTTCGGAGCTTCTACAAGCTCGAGGAGCTGTGGGCCGACGCACCGCTGGTGAAATATGAATACGAAGAGTAATCCGGATTATGGCACAGAAAAGCAAGAACAACAATAAAATGAATATGAACATGCCGCGGCCTTCGATGCTGTGGATCTACGGCCTGATCGGTTTGTTCATCATCGGCTGGTGTCTGTTCGACGGCAGCAATGAAGCGCCGCTGCCCAGCGACTGGACCACCGTGCAGGAGATGGTCGAGAAGGGCGACGTGGAGAAGATCCAGGTCGTGAACCGCGACCAGGCGCAGGTGTTCCTGAAAAAGGAGGCCGGCGAGAAGTACCGTAACGATCAGGTGGACAAGCGTTTCCGCCGCCTGCCCGAGTCGGGCGTGCAGCTGACTTTCACCATCGGTTCGGTAGATTCGTTTCGCGAGGATTTGAAGGCCGCCGAGGAGAAGTCGGGGCAGACCGTTCCGGTGATCTATGAAAACAAGGCCAACGACTGGACCTCGATTCTGATCAACCTGCTGCCGTGGGTGGTGATCATCGGAGCGTGGTTCTTCATCATGCGCTCCATGTCGCGCGGCGCGGGCGCCGGAGGCGGCGGTGGCATTATGAACGTCGGCAAAGCCAAGGCGCAGGTCTTCGACAAGGACAACTCCAAGCGCGTGACGTTCAAGGATGTGGCTGGCCTGGAGGAGGCGAAGGTCGAGATCATGGAGATCGTCGATTTCCTCAAGAAGGCCGACAAATACAAGGAGCTGGGCGCCAAGATTCCGAAGGGCGCGCTGCTCGTAGGCCCTCCGGGAACGGGCAAGACCCTGCTGGCCAAGGCCGTCGCAGGGGAGGCCAACGTGCCGTTCCTCTCGATTTCGGGTTCCGATTTCGTCGAGATGTTCGTCGGCGTGGGCGCCTCGCGTGTCCGCGACCTGTTCGAGCAGGCCAAGCAGAAGGCTCCCTGCATCGTCTTCATCGACGAGATCGACGCCATCGGCCGCGCCCGCGGCAAGAACGCCGGATTCTCGGGCAACGACGAGCGCGAAAATACGCTGAACCAGCTTCTGACGGAGATGGACGGCTTCCAGACCAATACGGGCGTCATCGTTTTGGCCGCCACCAACCGGGCCGACATCCTCGACAAGGCGCTGATGCGCGCCGGGCGTTTCGACCGCCAGATCGAGGTGGGACTTCCCGACGTGAAGGAGCGCGAGGAGATTTTCAACGTCCACCTGCGTCCGCTGAAGCTCGATCCGCAGCTGGACCGTTCGTTCCTGGCGCGCCAGACCCCCGGTTTCTCGGGCGCCGACATCGCCAACGTCTGCAACGAGGCCGCGCTGATCGCCGCGCGCCACAACAAGAAATTCATTTCGAAAGAGGACTTCCTCGCCGCCATCGACCGCATCGTGGGCGGCCTGGAGCGCAAGAACAAGATCATCACCGACGAGGAGAAGCGCGTGATCGCCTTCCACGAGGCGGGACACGCCACGGTGAGCTGGATTCTGGAGCATGCCAGCCCGCTGATCAAGGTGACGATCATCCCGCGCGGCAAGGCGCTGGGCGCCGCCTGGTATCTGCCCGAGGAGCGTCAGATCACCACGCGCGAGCAGATGATGGACGAACTGGCCGCTACGCTCGGAGGCCGCGTTTCCGAGCAGCTGACCTTCGGCGAGATTTCGACCGGGGCACTCAACGACCTGGAGCGCGTCACCAAGCAGGCTTATGCCATGGTGGCCTACTACGGCATGAGCGAGAACGTCGGTACGCTCTCCTTCTACGACTCCACGGGCCAGAGCGACATGGCCTTCACGAAGCCCTATTCGGAACTGACGGCCCAGCAGATCGACGCCGAGGCCAAGCAGGTGATCGAGAAGGCCTACAAGATGGCCGAGAAGGTGCTCCGCGAACATGCCGACGGTCTGAAAGAGCTGGCCGAACTGCTGCTCTCCCGCGAGGTGGTCTTCACCGAGGACGTCGAGCGCATCTTCGGGCGCCGCAAGAAGGACATCGAACGCGAACGCCGCGAGGCCGAGGCGAAAGCCAGGGCCGAGGGCGGCAAACCCGCCGGAGAGGAGCCGCAGGCCGGCAAGCAGGCCGCCGCGGTCGCCGATCCTTCGGCCAAATCGGATAAGTCCGAAACGGCCGAACCGGCTCCCGTAGCTCCGGCCGTTGCCGCGCCCGAAACCGAATGACCCCGTTGAAACCCAACTACACCCTTAAAAAACAATGAGTGAAAAAATGAAGAACCTCTGGGTGCGCACTGTGAGCGGGGCTGTCCTCGCCGTGGTGATGCTGGGGGCTATCGCATGGTCGCAATGGAGTTTCGGCCTGCTGCTGGCGGCGTTGCTGGTCGTCGGCATGACGGAGTTCTATTCCCTGGCCGGGGAGCAGGGCAGCAATCCCCAGCGGATCGTCGGACTGGCTGCGGGACTCGTGCTTTTCGCCCTGAATTTCGCATTCGTGTCGGACGACATCCAGATACTCGGCAGCGCCCGGCAGGCTTTCGCCTGCGGAATGGCCCTTCTGCTGTTGCTGCTGCCCGCCATGTTCATCTGCGAACTTTACCGCCGTCGGGAGAATCCCGCCGCCAATATCGGCATCACTTTCATGGGCGTCGTCTACGTGGCGCTGCCGTTCTCGCTGATGTGTTACATTCCGATCATCGGCAGCGAGACGTGGAGTCCCTGGATGATGATTTTCTACGTTTTCATCATCTGGGCCAATGACGTTTTCGCCTATCTGGTGGGCATGTCCGTCGGCAGGCACCGCCTGTGCGAACGCCTTTCGCCCAAGAAGTCGTGGGAAGGGTTCTTCGGCGGCATCGCCGGGGCCGTTGTCCTGGGACTCGTCGCCGCCCGCGTGATGGACGGCAGCTGTTGGGTGTGGGCCGGGCTGGCGCTCGTCGCGGCCGCTACGGGGGTTCTGGGCGACCTGGTGGAGTCGATGTTCAAGCGCGCCGCCGGGGTCAAGGATTCGGGAACGTTGATTCCCGGTCACGGCGGAGTGCTGGACCGCTTCGACGCCATGCTGCTCTCGGCGCCGTTCGTCTTCGTCTATATGCTTTTTGTGATGTAACTGCAAACTTAACCGTGTTATGAGAATCAATAAGGAAGGATACAAAATCATCGGCATCTCGGGCGCTGTCTGCCTGCTTCTGTGGTGGCTGTTTTACCATTTGCTGGTCCACGATGCGAACGTCTCGCTGCTGTGGTTCAGCACCCTCGTGCTGCTGCTGTTCTGGTTCTTCATCGTAGCCTTCTTCCGCGAACCCCGCCGGGTGCGCATCCACGACGCCGATCTGGTCTTCGCTCCCTGCGACGGCCGCGTGGTCGTGACGGAGGTCGTCTCCGAGGACGAGTACCTCAAGGAGGAGATGTTGCAGATTTCGATCTTCATGTCCATTACGAACGTCCACATGAACTGGGTCCCCGTGGGCGGCGAGGTGGAGTATTTCAAATACCATCCGGGGCGTTTCCTGGTGGCCTGGCACCCCAAATCCTCGACCGAGAACGAACGCACGACGACCGTGGTGCGGATGCCCTCGGGCCAAAAGGTGCTCTTCCGCCAGATCGCGGGACTGATCGCCCGGCGCATCATCTCGTATATGACCGTCGGTCATCAGGTCGAGCAGAACAGCGTCTGCGGATTCATCAAGTTCGGCTCGCGCGTCGACGTGCTCGTCCCCAAGGACAGCGAACTGCTGGTGGAGATCGGCGATCCCACGGTGGGTTCGCAGACTCCGATCGCCCGGCTGCGCAAGAACCTCGAAAACGAATAACGCCATGAAGGCGACGCCCCAGACCTTCCTGCGGTTCATCGCGGGCGCGGCGGTTGCCGCGGCCGTGCTCTTTCTGGTCTGGTATTTCTCCTCGATCGTCGTCTACATCCTCGTTTCGGCCGTGCTGGCCGTCATGGGCAATCCGCTCGTGAAGTTTCTTTCGGGGCTTCACTTCAAGGGCTGGCAGGTTCCCCGCTGGCTGGCCGCGCTGGCGACCCTCGTGGTGATCTGGGTCGTCCTGGCTACGCTGTGTTCGTTGTTCGTGCCGCTGGTCTTCAACAAGATAAACCAGTTCGCGCACGTCGACTTCGCGGCGGTCGTGGGGAGCATCGGCGAGCCGATCGCCCGGATGCAGCACGATTTGCAGGCGCTTTTCTCCCTGCCCGAGAGCACTTTCTCGCTCTCCGACGAACTGACGGCCGCCCTCCGGCAGATCATCGACATCAATTCGCTCAACACGATTTTCTCGTCGGTCATCAACCTTGTGCTTTCGTCGGTGATCGCCATTTTCTCCGTTTCGTTCATCACCTTCTTCTTCCTCAAGGAGGAGGGCCTGTTCTACGCGATGGTCACCTCCGTTTTCCCGGAACATTATCACGGCAACATCACCCGTGCGCTGGATTCGGTGACGGTCCTGCTGGCGCGCTACTTTACGGGTATCCTTTCGGAAAGCCTGCTGCTCACGATCGCCGTGACGCTGGTGATGATGGCCTTCGGGATGAAGGCCGCCGACGCGGGGTTCATCGGCCTTATCATGGGTGTGATGAACGTCGTGCCTTACGCCGGGCCGCTGATCGGCGGCGTGGTCTCGGTCTTCGTGGGCATCGTCTCGCCGATCGAGGGCATGAGCGTGGGGCATACGGCTTTCGTGATCGC
This sequence comes from Alistipes sp. AF14-19, assembly GCF_003461645.1. Classification (NCBI taxonomy): domain Bacteria; kingdom Pseudomonadati; phylum Bacteroidota; class Bacteroidia; order Bacteroidales; family Rikenellaceae; genus Alistipes; species Alistipes sp. AF14-19. Next base: position 35,767 of record NZ_QTXM01000010.1, on the reverse strand, counting down.
CGGGTCGCTGCTGATCCTCAAGGGCATGGACGATTTCATCCTCCAGCCGACGCTCTATTCCGAACGAGTGAAGGCGCATCCGCTCGAAATCTTCCTGGTGATTCTCATTGCCGGGTCGCTGGCCGGAATCCTGGGCATGCTGCTGGCGATACCTTCCTATACGGTACTGCGTGTCTTTGCCAAGGAGTTCTTCTCGCAGTTCCGGCTGGTGCGTAAACTGACCGAAAAAATCTGATGGAACGGATTCTGATCGAAGGCGTTGTGGAGCACGGACGCCGACTCGGACGTGAGTTGGGTTTTCCGACGGCCAATCTGGCCGTTCCGGAGGACGTCGCCGCTGCCGACGGGGTCTACCGTTCGCGTGCGGAGGTCGGCGGGAAAGTCTATGACGCCATGTCGAACCTGGGCCGCAACCCTTCGGTCGGGGGTGTCGAGCGGCGTTTGGAGACGCATATTTTCGACTTCCGCGGCGAACTTTACGGCCGTCGGCTGCGGGTCGAACTGCTCGAAAAGATCCGCGACGAACGCCGGTTCGCTTCGGTGGAGGAACTGCGCGGGCAGATTGCCAGGGACAAGGAATATATTTTAGGATTGAAATAATGTGTCCGTATTTTGGTCAAAAACCCGGTTGCGTTGCGACAAGCCCCTCCCGAGGGAGGGGTTTGGGGTGGGGTCAGACTTGTAAACGCGGCGGTACGCCGCGGGTCTCAACCGGGCAGATACGGACGAACGATGCGATAACTTAAAAACATACTGCTATGTATATTGACAACACTCTTCCCTATAAGGTTGCCGACATGTCGCTGGCCGAATGGGGCCGCAAGGAGATCGAGATTTCCGAGCATGAAATGCCCGGCCTGATGGCCGTGCGCCGCAAATACGGACCCGAAAAGCCGCTGAAAGGCGTACGCGTGATGGGTTCGCTGCACATGACCATCCAGACGGCCGTTCTGATCGAGACTCTTGTGGAGCTGGGCGCCGACGTGCGCTGGTGCTCGTGCAACATCTTCTCGACGCAGGACCATGCGGCCGCCGCGATTGCCGCCGCAGGCGTCCCGGTCTTCGCGTGGAAGGGCGAGACGCTGCCCGAATACTGGTGGTGCACCGCCATGGCCCTTTCGTTTCCCGGCGGCAAAGGCCCGCAGTTGATCGTCGACGACGGCGGCGACGCCACGCTGCTGATCCACAAGGGTTACAAGGCCGAGAACGACGCCTCGACGCTCGATTACGAACCTTCGTCCTACGAAGAGGAGGTGATCCTCGGCACGCTGAAAAGCATTTTGGCCGAGGACCCCGAAAAATGGCACCGTACGGTCGCCGAATGGAAGGGCGTGAGCGAGGAGACCACCACGGGCGTACACCGCCTCTACCAGATGCAGGAGGCCGGCGAACTCCTGGTTCCGGCCATCAACGTCAACGATTCGTGCACCAAGTCGAAGTTCGACAACCTCTACGGCTGCCGCGAGTCGCTGGCCGACGGCATCAAGCGCGCCACGGACGTGATGATCGCCGGCAAGGTGGTCGTCGTGTGCGGCTACGGCGACGTGGGCAAGGGCTGCGCCCGCTCGATGCGCTCCTACGGCGCCCGGGTGATCGTCACGGAAATCGACCCCATCTGCGCCTTGCAGGCCGCCATGGAGGGCTTCGAGGTGAAGACCGTCGAGAGTACGCTCGCCGAGGGCAACATCTATGTCACCTGCACGGGCAACTGCGACATCATCACGCTGGAGCACATGGAGCGGATGCGCGACCAGGCCATCGTCTGCAACATCGGCCATTTCGACAACGAAATCCAGATGGCGCGCCTCGAAACGTCCGGGGCCGTGAAGTTGAACATCAAGCCGCAGGTCGACAAGTTCACTTTCCCCGACGGCCATTCGATCTTCATTCTGGCCGAAGGCCGTCTGGTGAACCTCGGCTGCGCCACGGGCCATCCTTCGTTCGTGATGTCGAACTCCTTCACCAATCAGTGCCTCGCGCAGATGGAGCTGTGGCAGAAGGAGCACGCGGTCGGCGTCTACCGCCTGCCGAAACACCTCGACGAGGAGGTGGCGCGCCTGCACCTGGACAACCTCGGCGTCGAACTGACCCGCCTGACCCGGCGTCAGGCCGACTACATCGGCGTTCCGGAGGACGGTCCCTACAAGGCCGAGCACTACCGTTATTGATTTCAGGGGCTTGCCTCTTTCGTTTGTCCGGCCCGGATGGAACATATGCTCCTCCGGGCCGGACTGCGTTCGCATTCTTCTCCCGAAACCCTGTCAGCAGGGCGGTTTTTCCGGATTGTTTCCCGTTATTCGCATAAAAACACCTCTCCGATTAAGAACTTTTGCGATTTTAGGGTACTTAATCAATAGAAAGCATGGACCCGACCGACATCCGTTACATCCTCGACGACCTGGCCTGCAATGCTTCCCAGGAGGCTTTGCAGGAACTTTATATGCTTTATTACAAGCGTATAGCCCGTTATATCGGATTGTATGTCCGCTATGACGGGGCTGTTATGGAACTGACTTCCGATGTGTTCTTCGCGGTCTGGGAGAACCGTCTTGAACTTCCCGAAATCCGGAATTTCAATGCTTATATCTACCGGATCGCCAAATTCAAGGCATTGAATTATCTCCGGAAACGCAACCTGCCCACCGTCAATCTGGACGAAATGCCGCTGGACCTTTTCGCCCGCACCAGCACGACTCCCGAGGACGACTGCATTTCCGCCGAGACCGTCCGCGAGATAAACCGTGCCATCGAGTCGCTGCCGCCCAAATGCAAGCTGGCCTTCAAACTGGTGCGCGAGGACCGGATGTCGCACCGCGAAGCGGCCGAGACGCTCTATATCTCCGTCAAAACCCTTGAAGTGCACCTGGGCCATGCCGTGCAGAAGATCCGCGAGGCTCTGCGCAAGAAAAATATTTGCTGATCCGTTAAGAACATTCCGCCGTTTCCGGTACTTAATCCATAAGACATGAAATCAAAAACAGACATACGCACCCTTTCGGAAAAGGAACTCAACGCCCGGCTTGTCCGTGATCTCACGGAGGCTTGCCCGGCCGGTGAACGCGAAGCCCTCGCCGCCTGGCGGGCCGCCGATCCCGCGCATGAAGAGGAATACGCTCGGATCAGGAGCTATTGGAACGCCCGCGTGACGACGACCCGCAGCATTGACCCGGAGCGGGAGTTCCGGAAATTGCAGCGGCGGATCGCTGCCGGCTCCGAATCGCGCAGGAGCGGCATGCTGCGCCTGCTCGCCACTCGTATGGGGCGTTATGCGTCGATGGCCGCCATGCTGGCCGTGGGACTGTTCTGCGGATGGGCGCTGTCCGGTCCCCGTGCTGCCGAAAGGTTTGCCTTCATCACGGGCAGCAGCATTTCGTCGTTCGAGCTGCCCGATGGCAGCCGCATTACCCTCGATAAGGAGAGCCGTCTGGAATACGACGGTGATTTCGGCAGGGACGAGCGGAACGTGCGGCTTGTCGGCAAGGGCTTTTTCGAAGTCGAGAAGATGCCGGACAAACGATTCGTTGTCGAGATGGGCGATGTGCAGGTCTCCGTGCTGGGCACGACTTTCGATGCCAGCAACCGGACTGAAGAGGGCATTGTCAGCGCTTCGCTGGTCGAAGGGTCGGTCGCGTTCCGCGCCGGAAATCAGAATCTGCGGTTGACGCCTTCGCGCCGGGCCGTTTATCATGTCGGAAGCGGCGAAATCACCGTCAGCGAATTCGATCCTGAGATCACGACCGCCTGGAAGGACAATCTGTTCCGCTACAAATCGCTCACTCTGGAGGAGGTCCTCGAACAACTCTCCGCGCGTTACGACGTCCGCATCATCACCGATGCGGGAGACGTCGGCCGGACCCGCTTTTCAGGTGCGCTCGAAACACGGCTGTCCGTCGAGCAGGCGCTCGACATCGTGAGCCGCCAGACCGGCATGGAGTGGAGCAAACTCGACAATGTCTATTTCGTTACCAAACGCTGAAAATCCAACCCGATAATACCGAACTCCTAAATTTTCCGATGCCTATGAACTGACAAGATCCCTGTCTTCGCCTTTCCGATTTTTGCGGCTTCCGCCCGAACGGATGCCGTTCTGCTTCGGTCCGATGCCCCGATCGCGGCAACGTACCAATACCTTTAAACTTCCAACCCGGAAACAATGAAACCAAACTTTACCAACGCATTTTTTCAGAAGACACGCTGCTTGCGCACCGTCCTGCGCCGTGCGGTCGTGTGCATGCTGTTGCTGGGCACGACGGTCGTTCACGCCCAGGAACGGAAAATCACCGTGGATACCCGACAGGAGGTGACGCTCGTGCAGCTTTTCCGTCAGGTAGAAGCCTCCAGCGACTATCTGTTCAATTACAAGGACCAGGATGTGGCGGACATCCGTGTTTCGGTGAAGGTCGCCGACGCCTCGATCCAGGAGGTGATGGATCTGGCATTGGCGCGCACTTCGCTGACCTATACCGTCAAGGGCCGCCATGTCATCATCGGACAGTCCGCAGCGCGGTCTGCCGGAACCCCCCCCCGCACCGATTCCCGGCCGGTGGCCCTGACGGGGCGTGTTACCGATGAAAAGGGCATGCCGTTCGTCGGCGTCACCATCATCCAGGAGGGAACCACCAACGGATGCGTCACCGATGCCGACGGCAACTACCGCATCAGCGTCCCGGTCGGGGCGTCCGTCTCGTTCAGTTATATCGGCTACAAGACCCAGCGGACGCATGTCGGCGTGCAGACCCGTGTGGACATCCGTCTCGAACCGTCGGACATTTCGCTGGAAACGGTCGTGGTCACGGCCCTCGGCATCAAGAAAGCCGAGAAGAGCCTGGGATATTCGCTCCAGCAGGTCAACTCCGACGCTTTCGACAAGGTGAAGACCGATAATCCGATCAACGCCCTGAACGGCAAGGTTGCCGGACTTACGGTCAATACCCGCGCCGGCATTCTGGAAGATCCTCCGATCAAGCTGCGTGGCGAGACCCCGATCTACGTCATCAACGGAACGCCCGTGACCTATTACCGCGGCGTTTCGTCGGACGACATCGAATCGATCACGGTCCTGAAAGGTCCGCAGGCGGCCGTGCTTTACGGTTCGCGCGGCGCCAACGGTGCGATCCTGATTACTACCAAGACAGGCGACGACATCGGCGAGAAGACCGAGATCACGCTCAACTCCTCGACGATGTTCACCGCCGGGTACCTCACCCTGCCCGAGCAGCAGAGCATCTACGGTACGGGCGATTTCGGCCAGTATTCCTACCTCGACGGCAAGGGCGGCGGCGTATACGACGGTCTGTGGACCTGGGGCCCGAAACTCGACCAGAAAGACCCCACCACGCCGAGCGGTTATTTCGAGACCGTACAGTACAACAGCCCGATCGACCCCAAGACGGGGAAGCGGATTCCGACGCCTTTCGTCTCCCACAAGGACAATTTCCGCAATTTTCTGCAACAGGGCCTCACCACGAGCAACAACGTCAGCATCTCCCATAAATTCAAGGAGGGGTCGTTCCGCATCAGCCTCAACCAGCTCTACCGCCGGGGGCAGACTCCCAACACCGATCTCAAGCGCTTCGGCGTCAATATGGCGGCCAACTACAACATCACCAGGAAGCTGCATATCAATGCCAGCATGATCTACAACTATACCTATTCCAAAAACCGTCCCTGGTCCGGTTACGGCAATTCGCATCCGTATTACAACATTCTGGTGTATATGGGCGCCAACAACGACATCCGCGATCTGCGCAATTACTGGGAGGAGGGGCAGGAAGGCTACGCCCAGCGTAACTGGAACCACGTGTGGTTCAACAATCCCTGGTTTGTGGCCGAGGAGTACACGCGTCCTTACAGCGAACCCGAGCTGATCGCTTCGGCGTCGCTGGACTACGACATCACCGACGACCTCAATTTCATGGTCAAGGCCGCCACCGACTCCAAACACCAGAACCAGGAGGAGTGCAAACCTTACGCCTGGGTGGGCAACGACCGCGGTCTCTATTCGGTCGGCAGCGACCGCCGCGTCGACGTCAACCTCGACGCCATGCTCTCGTACAAGAAACGGTTCGGGGAGTTCGACCTCGACGCCATGCTGGGTGTTTCGCTCTTCAACTACCAGCGCAATTACCTCTTTTCGACGACCGAGGGCGGACTCCAGCAGCCCGATCTCTACAACCTTTCCAACTCGCAGAACACCCCGTCGACCACTTCGAAGATCGAACGCCGCCGCATGGCCGGCGCTTACGGGTCCGTCACGCTGGGTTACCGCGATGCATTCTACCTTTCGTTCACCGGCCGCAACGACTGGTCGTCGACGCTCAACAAGAACAACCGCTCCTTTTTCTATCCGTCGGTGGCGTTCAGCGCACTGATCACCGAGGCGGTCAAGCTTCCGAAGGCTGTTTCCTTCTGGAAAGTCCGCGCCTCGTGGGCCAAGGTCGGGTTCGACCAGTCGACCGTCTACATGTTGCAGGACACCTATTCGTTCAATACCTACTGGGACGGCAATGCCGCGTTCACGCCTCCGACCACGATCATCGATCCCAATATCAAACCCTATTTCACGAGTTCGTTCGAGGTCGGCACGGACCTGCGCTTTTTCGGCAGCCGCCTGCGTTTCGACTTCAGCTATTACCGCACCTACGACGAGGGCCAGATCCAGAAGGTCGACATCAACCAGTCGAGCGGCTACGAGGAGATGCTCACCAACGGCAACGACTACCGCCGCGAAGGATACGAACTGATGGTCGGGGCCACGCCGATCAAAACCAAGGATTGGAAATGGGACATCAGCTTCAACTGGTTCCAGACCCGTAAGTACCTCGACAAGATTTACAACGGGGCCTATAACTACAACAACCTCAAGGTGGGCGACCGTGCCGATGCGCTCTACGAGAGTGTCTGGCAGCGTGATCCGCAGGGCAATTTCATCGTTTTCGAGAACAACGGGCGTCCCATCGAAGACCCCTTCAAGCGTGTGATCGGCTATGCCGGCGCCGATTGGGAGTTCGGCATCTCGTCGACGCTGCGTTACCGCAACTGGAGCCTGTCGTTCGACATCGCGGGCCGTGTCGGCGGTGTCATCCGTTCAGACCTCAACGCCCGTATGATCGAAGCCGGAACCCACAAGCTCACGGCCGCTCCCGAGCGGGAGCTGGACTGGACGAAAACTCCGTCGTACATCCCTTCGAACGCCGTGGTGGTGGTCGACGGCGACATCGAGTATGACGATCACGGCAATGTGCTCTACGATACGCGCGGCTACGCCCCTTCGACTACGCCCGTCTATTTCAAAAGCTGGATCGGCTACATGGGTAAGCTCAACGGTCCCTACACGATGGGTTACAACCTTTTCAAGGGCGATTTCATCAAACTCCGCACGATGTCCGTCGGCTACGATTTTTCGGATTTGCTCTCCGGCAGCCGGATTTTCAAGGGGCTTGAACTCTCCGTTATCGGCACCAACCTGCTCATCTGGAAGAAGCTCGACAACGAAGACCCCGATGCGGCTTACAAGAATTTCTCCTATCCGACCGAACGCATGATCGGCTTCAATCTTACCCTCAAACTCTAATACGGATATGAATATGAAACGCTTTCTCTCGATATTTTTCGTCCTGCCGTTGGTGTTCGTTTCCTGCGACCTGACCATGGACGAGGTGAGCCAGGACGTGAACAAGCCGACGCAGGTGCATCCGAAAACCATCCTCACACAGCTCTGCATCACGACTTTCGGCATCGAATACTACGGTGTGCAGCCCTACCGGCTGGCCTGGCAGTGGGATCAGCGCGGTGGCGGCGGCCATTTCAACTTCCAGCGCCGCAATTTCATCAGCGAATACCGCCGTGTGACCTGGTGCTACGACATGATCCGCGAAGCCGAACGCCTCAACGATCCCCGTTACATCCACCTTGCGGCATACTTCCGTGCCAGCTGGATTTTCGACACCACCCGACTGTTCGGCGACGTGCCTTACACCGAGGCTGCGCAGGGACGCTTCGACGATCCGAACTTTTCGCCCAAATACGATCCCCAGGAGGAGATCGTGGCCGGGCTGCTGCGGGAGCTTGCGGCGGCCAACGAGGCCCTGGGGGACTACGACAATACCAAAATCGACGGCGATGTGATCTTCGGCGGCGACATTCGCAAGTGGCGTCAGCTGATCAATCTTTACCGCCTGCGCATCCTGATCAACTGCTCGATGAAGCAGACCATCGCCGGGGAGCGTGTCGGCGAACTGTTCGCCGGCATCGTCGGCGATCCGGAGGGCAACCCGATCATGGGGACGTTGTCCGACAGCGCCATCCGCGACGAAAAGGGCAATATGGAGAATTACAAGTATTACAACGACAACAATTTCGTTTCGTCGTACCGGATCTCCAAGTTCGTCGTCGACTGGATGCGGGAGCGCGGGGACATGCGTCTGCCGAAACTGGCCGAAATGATGATCAAGCTGGACGGCAAGAATGCCGATCCCACGGACCTTGCGAATTACAAGGGCGTCATTCCCAATCCCGGCGCTACGGGCGACAACAACAATACCGACATGGAAGACGGGTCGCAGTCGCGCCTGAAGTCGAAATGGTATCTGGAGCCGGTCGGTCCTTCGGCCATGAACATCGGCTATCCCGAGCAGGAATTCATCCTCGCCGAAGCCGCCCTGCGGGGCTGGACCGACGACGATCCGGAGACCCATTACCTGAACGGCATCCGCGCTGCGCATGAGTTCCTGGGGGTGAGTTCTGCCGACACCCGGGCCTACCTGGGGCACGAAAAGGTGCAGTTCAAGGGCAGCGACACCGAAAAACTGGGTAAGATCATCACGGAAAAATACCTCAATTTCTTCATGCAGGGCGGCAACGAGGCCTATTTCGAACTGCGCCGTACGGGCTATCCCGATTTCTCGGCCTACCTGACGCACAACACCGACCAGATTTACAACGACGGCTACCTGCCTCTGCGCTACCGCTATCCGCAGTCGGAGATCGACAACAACAATGCGCAGGTTTCCGAGGCGATCAAGCGTCTGGACAAGGGCGACGACCGCAATTCACGGATGTGGCTGTTGCAGGGTTCCGATCCGCTCTTCAACCCCGCTCCGTTCCCGTTCCGATATAAAAACTGATAAAAGCAAAACACCATGAATACTTTCCATATTACGAACCGACTTCTGAAATCGACCCTTTTTTGCGGACTTCTGCTGTTCAGCTCCTCGGCCCTCTCGTGCAGTTCGGACGACGACGGCGGCGGCAACGGCGGCACACAGCTGGAATGGCTCGAACCCATCCGCGTGGCGAGCTACAACATCCAGTATGACAACCGCAACGAGGAGGCCGGACGCTGGGAGAACCGCAAGGAGATCGTCTGCCGGCTGCTCGAAGCCGAGGATTTCGACATCTTCGGTGCGCAGGAACCCTACAAGTTCCAGATCGAGGATATGGCCGCCGCCCTTCCCGGATACACCTGGATCGGCACGAGCGTGACGGGCGAAGACAATGTGGAGCGCCGTCATTTCAATCCGATATTCTACAAGACCGACAAATTCGAAGTGCTCGAAAGCGGTTCGTTCTGGTATTCGGAGACGCCCAACGTTCCCAATACGAAATTCTCCGACTCCTATTCCCCGCGCATGTGCAATTGGGCGCATTTCCGCGTGAAGGCCACGGGCAAGGAGTTCTTCCACTTCAACTCGCATTTCGACCATATCGGAACCGTCGCCCGGGCCGAGAGCGCCAAGCTGCTGATCGAGAAGGTCGCGGAGATCGCCGGAAAGACCCCGGCCTTCTGCACCGGTGACTTCAACTCGAACCAGCAGACCAACGTCTACAACACGATCGTTACCTCCGGGACGCTGGTGGACAGCTATGCCCGTACGACCGATAAGGTCAACGCCGACTGGCCCTCCTACAACGGTTACAAGTATATCTCCACACCTCCGGCCAAGGCTTCGCGCATCGACCATATTTTCGTGACCAAGGGCCGGACGAAGGTGCAGTCGTGGGCGATTGTCAACACCTCGTATTCGCAGAAGTACCCTTCGGACCATTTTCCGGTGGTCATCGAGTGGTCCTTTGCCAAATAACGTATATCCATGCCTAAAAGAAACTGAACAATGAACACATACTTCATCAAGCGGTTTATCGCCCGTACGGCGGTCGTGTTGAGCGCCGCGGCGCTCTTCTGCGGCTGTTCGGACGACGACGAGACCTCCACGCTGCATTTCGACAAGCCCGAGGTCGTCATCGGCCCCGAGAGCAGCACCGCCTCTTTCATCCTGCGTTCGGACACGTCGTGGAAACTCCACAGCGACGCGGACTGGTTCACACTCAACCTGACGAAGGGCGCCAAAAGCGCCTCGGTGATCATCACCTACTCGGAGAATACCTCGATGACCGAGAAGCGTACGGCCGTCATTACGGCCACGACGCTCTCGGGCGACGCCAGCGACTCGTTCATCCTTTCGCAAATGCCCGTCGAGTCGTATATCCGTCTCGAAACCGAAGCCCTGCCGATTTCCGCCACGGCAGCACACCACGAAATCGCCGTTGAAACGTCCGTCGATTCGGGCATCGACCTCTCGGTCAGCTACGGGGACGAGGAAGGCGGGGCATGGATCGAAAACCTGACCCTCGCCGACGGAAAACTCGCATTCGACGCCGGGGAGAACGACTCGTCTGAACGGCGCATCGCGGTGATTTCGCTCCTCTATCAGGATGAGTTCGGCCGCACGACCGAAGCGGCCGTACGTATCACCCAGTCTTTCAGCATGAATCCCTCTGCCGCCACGGAAAAGGACTTCGCCTTTGCGGCAGCCCTCGGGACCGGCGACGTGGAGGAAAACGTCTACGTCACGGGGCAGATCGTGCTCGACGGACGCAATGCCAACTTCCCGAATCGGCGTTATTCGATTCAGGACGCCGAAGGCCGTGCGCTGCTCTTCGAGTCGACGATCGACCTGGGCGTCGCCCGCAACGACCGTGTAAGGCTCTGGCTGCTGGGCAGCACCGTGAAGGAGGTTGCCGAAGGGACGTTCACCTATAAAGTTTTCACGGGTATCGCCGCCGAACATATCATGCAGAAAGAGGCCGGTTCGCCCGTACAGCCCCGCGAGGTTTACATCCGCGATCTGACCGACGAGATGCTTTTCTCGCTGGTCCGGCTGCGCGACGTGGAGATCGCGATGCCTTACGGCGGTCTTGTCAACTACGACGAGTACTATGTATCCGGCGGCGGCGTCAATGTCTACGGCAAGAATCTCACCAAGTACTACAGCACGTGCCTGCGCGATATCAACGGCGACCATCTGTACATGTTGACCAATTTCGGCGTGGATTACCGCCGTCATTCGCTGCCGATGGGTTCGGGAACCGTCACGGGCATCCTGACCCGCGAGTACAACTCCAATTTCGGGGAGATGGGCGCTTTCCAGATCCGTCACCTCACCCAGGCGGAGATCGCCCTCGACCCTTCGCGCGAGAACAGCTTCAGCAAGGTGCTCGTCGAGTGGACCTGTGTCAAACCCGCCGGATTCAAGGAGGGCGTGACCCACGTCGCCCCGACGACCGGCCCGGCGTCCGCCTCGCTCTACAAGAGCAATGCCGACGGTTTCTACAACGCCTTCCTCGCCGGCAGCGGCCGCATTTATTTCGGCAACAAGCCGCGCGGCGACGTCGACTCGAACGGTCAGGGTACGGCCAATACGGTCAAGGGCGGCGGTATGTATTCGGCGCTGTGGGATACGGACACCTACTGGCTTATCAGCAACGTCTCGACCTCGGGAATCCGTTCGCAGCTGTCGTTGCAGATCGAGACCAATTCGCTGCTGGCTACCGGACCGCGCGATTTCGTAGTCGAATATTCGACCGACGGTACGTCGTGGACGGCCGTTCCGGGCGGCAGCTATACCGTCATCGGCCAGTGCGACTCGAAAAATGCGCTGCCTCATTACATGCCCGGCTTCAAGGTCTTCGACTTCGCCCTGCCCGCCGCTTTGCAGGACAAGGCGTCGGTCAGCATTCGTCTGCGCTGCGCCAGCCTGACCGGAACCGACGGCAAGTCGTCGGTCGTGCCCAACGCCACGAACCGGCTGGGCCACGTATCTATCAAGTATAACAAGTAAATGACGATTCCATGAAATTCCAGAATATCCTGTTGCTGCTCACGGCCTGCCTGCTGGCAGGTTCGTGCAGCGACGACGACAACGACGGCGCCTGGTTCCTGCCGCGCACGCTTCAGGTGATGGACGCCAAGACCGACGCCCCGCGTGCCAACGAGCCGCTCACGCTCAACTTCATCGGCGACGACGGAGAACTCTACTCCCACCGGCACACCACCGACGAGAACGGCTGCATCCATTTCAAGGGAAGCACCCGGGGGGAGTACCGCGCTGCGTTCAGCTACTTCCCCGGTACGGCCAGCGACTGTTTCCATTCGTTCCGCCTGGATTCCGGCGATGAGGCGCCCATCATTATGACGGTCGAGCCTTTGGCCAAGGAGTTCCGCAGCGCCATCGTCATTACGGGCATGCTGGCCGACGCCAAGGGTAGCGACACGAACAACGAATACATTCAGTTCATGGCCCTCGAGGAGATCGACTTTGCGCAGACGCCCTACTGCGTTATCGCCTGCCGCAACAACAAGGTCAACGCCAAGGGCTGGGTGCAGGGCAGTTACGTTACCTACAAGTTCAACCTCACCTCGGGCCGTGCGGCCAAGGGTACATTCTTCTATGTCGGCGGTGTCAACAAGCGGCTCAACGGCAATTCGAGTGCGGACATCAGCGGCGCCAACTGGATTTGCAGTGTCGACTACAATACGCAGGCCGGGGCCGACGGCATCGGCGACAAGACCACCGGATTCCTTCACAACTACAACAGCAACGGCAATAAAAATATCGCCGACGGCATCGCTGTTTTCAAGGGTACGGAGGTCGACGAAAAGAGTGTCCCGTGCGACGCGGTCTTCTACGGCGCCACCATTACCACGGACGTCTACAACCCGGCCGGTTACGGCTACCGGATTCCCGACAACGATCTTTACAGCACGAAGAACCTCCTGTCGGGCGTCGGTCAGCCCTTCTTCGGGCAGGGAACCAATACGTTCCTCTTTCCCGACGGCGGCAACGATGCCGGGGAGTTCGTTTTCTTCGGCGGCAGTTTTACGCAGGGCGGTTACTATCGCGGCCGTTCGGCTGTCTGCCGGAAGCTGGCCGCCGATGCTTCGGGATCGCTCGCCGACATCGAAAGCGGGGACGGCGTTACGACTTATCTCTGATTCCGGAAGGGGAGCGCGCTGCGCCTCCTCTTTGTCCGGATTGCCTGAAAAAAGCCCTTTCCGAAAGGAAAGGGCTTTTTGGAACATCTTTTGCCGGTTTAATACCCGAATATCTCCTCCTGCGAGACGGTCCGGATCGGACCGAGCGTCTTGAGGTAGTTGAGGTCGAGATCCTGGATGTCGCCCAGGATGCCGTAGACGTATTTGCGGTTCTTGACCCACTTCTCCTGCGCGGCCTTCACGTCGGCGAGCGTCATCGCCTGCACCTTTTCGAAAATCTGCTTGTCGCGGTCCTCCTCAAGGCCCAGGTTGCGCAGTCCGATGAAACTCCACAGCACCTGTTCCTTCACCGTGCGGTCGGTGCGCAGGCGCGAGATCAGTCCCTCTTTGGCGATTTTGAACGCAGTCTCCGATTCGGGCATGTTGTTGATGATCTCGTCGAAAGCTTCGATCGCCATCTGCATCTTGTCGTTCTGCGTGGCGATGAAAGCCATGTAGCCGTACTTCGTGTCGGCGTAGTTCGGCTGCATGATGCTGGCCTGCGCGGTGTAGGCCAGGCCGCGTGCCTCGCGCATCTCCTGGAAGACGACCGAGTTCATGCCGCCGCCGAAATACTCGTTGTAGAGCGTGATTTCGGGGTCGGCCGCGACGTCGAACTGTTTGCCGAGGTTTGCATATTGCAGGTAGTAGAGCTGCTTGGCGTCGTATTGGGCCATCAGCACTTTGCTTTCGTCCGTGGGCAGCAGTTGCAGGTGCTTCTTTTCGAGCGGCTGAAGCTCCGCAGACGTTTTGTGGTGCATGGCCAGCGCCTCCGTCACCTCTTTCTCCGACTGCGGGCCGTAGTAGAGCACTTCGTGCTGTTTGCCCATCAGTTCGCCAATCTTTGCCAACAACATTTCGGAACTCATCGCTTCGAGCGCCGGGTTGGTGAGCGTCGTGCGGCGGATGAAGTCGGGACCGTAGAACACGTAGGTTTGCAGGGCGCCGAAGCAGCGGCCCTGGTTAAGTTTGGCGTCAGCGCGGCTCTTGATCATGTCGGCTTTGAGGTTGGCGAGAATCGCCTCGTCGGGCTTGGGCCCGTTCAGCAGTCCCTCGACGATTTCCATGGCTTCGGCCATATTTTCTCCCAGTCCCGTAATCGAGATGCGGCACGAGGTGGGGCCGGCCTGCATTGAGAACGAGCAGGCGATGCCGTACATCTTCGAGGCGATCTGCTCGGCCGTCAGCGACTCGGAACCGAGGTAGCCCAGGTAGTCGAACGCCAGATTGAGCGCCGGATCGTTCTCCGTGCCCGTGTCGAACACATAGGTCAGTGTGAAGATGTCGTTCGACTCGTTTTTCTTATAAAGTACGTCGATTCCCTTGCGGGCCTCGAACTGCGACATGTCCTTCTTGTAATCCACGAACACCGGTTCGATGGGTTTCACCTCCGTGTTCTGGATTTCGGTCAGGAATACGCTCTGCGCGTCGCGGTTGGTGGCGATGGGCGTGATTTTCGGGGCTGCGATCTTCTGCTCACCGGGGTCCTTGCCTTCGCGTTTGTAGACGATGGCGTAACTTTCGGGACCGAGGTATTTGTTGGCCCAGTCCACCACATCCTGCTTGGTGATCTTTTCCATGCGTTCCAGTTGGCGGATGTCGTCGGCCCACTCCTTGCCGTAGATGAACGAGTAGACGTAGAACATGGCGCGCTGGTCGTATTTGTCGAACTCGTTCATCAGCTGCATCTTGTAGTTGTTGATCGAAGCCTTGATCAACCCTTCGTCGAACTCTCCGGCGCGAATCTTTGCTGCTTCGGCCAACAGCAGGTCGCGCACTTCGTCCAACGACTGCCCGGCTTTGGGGCTGCCGGCCATGAGGAACGTTCCGTAGTCGGGCTGCGCAGAGGCGTAGGCATAGGCCGAGAGCACCTTCTGCTGCTGGTTCAGGTCGAGGTCAATCAGGCCTGCCTGCCCGTTGTAGAGGACCGAACCTACGATGTCCGCCACGTCGTTCGAGGGGTCCGTTGCGGCCGGCAGCCGCCAGCCCAGCATGACGCGCGCGGCCTCGGGGCCATAGACCTCCTTCACCACGGGCGCGGTGATCGGCTCTTCGGGCTTGAATTCCAGTTTCGGCAGGTCGGGGTTGGGCTGCATGCCGCCGAAGTACTTGTCGATCGTTGCGATCATCTGGTCGGGATCGAAGTCGCCCGAGACGCAGACGGCCATGTTGTTGGGCACGTAGTAGGTCTTGTGGTAGTTCTTGACGTTGGTGATCGACGGGTTCTTGAGGCTCTCCTGCGTTCCCAGCACGGTCTGCGTGCCGTAGGGATGGTTGGGGAAGAGCGCGGCGTCCATCGCCTCCCAGATTTTGCGGCCGTCCTGCGTCAGCGACATGTTTTTCTCTTCGTAGATGGTCTCCAGTTCGGTGTGGAAGCCACGGATCACGGGATTAAGGAATCGGTCGGCCTGGATTTTAGCCCAGTTGTCGATCTGGTTCGAAGGGATGTCCTCGACGTAAACGGTCATGTCCTGCGACGTGAAGGCGTTGGTCCCGTTGGCGCCGATGGCGGCCATCAGTTTGTCGTATTCGTTGGGAATGGCGATCTTCGAAGCCTCGTAGCTGATCGAGTCGATGCGGTGGTAGATCGCCGCGCGCTCGGCTTCGTCCGTGGTCTTGCGGTAGACCTCGAAGAGCCGTTCGATCTCGTCGAGCATGGGTTTCTCGGCGGCGTAGTCGGACGTTCCGAACTTTTCGGTTCCCTTGAACATCAGGTGTTCGAAGTAGTGTGCCAGACCGGTCGTCTCGGCGGGGTCGTTCTTGCCGCCGACCCGCACGGCGATGGCCGTTTGGATGCGGGGCTGCTCCTTCATGACGCTCATGTAGACCTTCAGGCCGTTTGGAAGCGTGTAAATCCGGGTTTTCAGCGGATCGCCCGACACCGTTTCGTACTTGTATTTGCTGCAAGACGAAGCGAGCATCGCGAGGATGACCGCCGTTAGTAGTAGAAACCTTTTCATATGCGATATGTTTTAGAAAGTGGTTGCGAACCAGTCCCGGAGAGCGGGGTAGGTGTCGGCCGCGACATGGATCAGCATGCCTGCCGAGGCGGCCAGCTTGACGCCCGTGCCGACGACGAATGCGAGGAACGACCCGAATCCCACGAGGAAAGCCTTCGGAACGTCGCTCCGGTCGTTGAGCAGTTCGCCCAGCACGGCGCCCGCGAACGGGCCGAGGATGATCCCCACGGGCGGAAAGAGGAAGAACCCGGCGAAGACGCCTGCCGTGGCCCCGATGGCTCCCGAGCGCGATCCGCCGAAGCGCCGCGTCATCCATGCGGGCAGGAAATAGTCGGCGGCGCTCACGGCGACGGTCACGGCGAGCCACAGCCAGATCGCCCCGGAGGTCATCTGGGAGTAGGAGGTGAACCAGGCGCAGAGAAGTCCGGCGTAGCTCAACGCCACGCCCGGCAGAGCCGGTACGATGCAGCCGATGATGCCCAGTATCGAGAGCGCAAAGGCGGCTATGGAGAGGGTTATGTCCATCGAAAAGTGCTTGGCCCTGCGGCGGCGGAACTATCCGGTGAGCCGGGCGGATTCGTCCGGACCGGCCGGGGCGCGCGGCCGCCGCAGGGGTTATCTTCTGCAAAGATAACGGATTAAACGAAAAAACCTCCCTTTTCGGGGAGATTTTGTGTCGGGTCGGCCTGCCGCCGCGCCGGGGCGCGTTATTTCACGAGCCGGTTGGTCGCCGTGTCGGGGAAAACGATCCACGGGCGGAACTGCTTGGCGTCCTCGAAATCCATCAGCGCGTAGGATGCGATGATGATTACGTCGCCCACCTGCACCTTGCGTGCCGCGGCGCCGTTCAGGCACACGCAGCCGCTGTTGCGCTCGCCTTTGATCGTGTAGGTCTCGAAACGCTCTCCGTTGTTGATGTCCATGATCTGGACTTTCTCGCCTTCGATCACATTGGCGGCTTCCATGAGCGCCTCGTCGATGGTGATGCTCCCCACGTAGTTCAGGTCGGCCTGCGTGACCGTTACGCGGTGGATCTTCGATTTGATGACTTCAATCTGGAATTTCATGATCGGATACAGATATTATCAATTAAACGGATCTCCCCGGCCTGTACGGCGATGCAGCCCTGGATACGCACCGAGTCGCTCCATGCGGCGACCTCCTGCATCGTCAGCGCGTCGACCGACTGGTAGTAGATGACCTTGAGCAGCGGGTTGCGCTCCACTTCTGCCGTGACCCATGCCTTCAGTTCGGCGGGCGTCATTTCGTGCGATTTCTCCACGGCTGCGCGCAGCGTGGCGTAGATGTGCGGCGCTGCGGCGCGGTGCGCCTCGTCGAGCAGCGTGTTGCGCGACGAGAGCGCCAGTCCGTCCTCTCCGCGGACGATGGGGCATTCGACGATCTCCACCGGCAGTTTCAACTGGGCCGTCATCGCCTTGATCACGGCGATCTGCTGGAAATCCTTCTCCCCGAAGTAGGCGCGTGCCGGGCGCACGATGTCGAACAGGCGGCTGACGACCTGCGCCACGCCGTTGAAGTGTCCGGGGCGCGTCGCACCCTCCATCACCTTGTCGATCTGCCCGAAATCGAAAATCCGGGTGTCTTCCTCGGGATATATCTCTTCGACCGAAGGCATCAGCACGAAATCCGCGCCGGCCTCTTCCAGCAGGCGCCGGTCGGCCTCCGGGGTGCGGGGGTAGTGCCGCAGGTCGTTCTTGTCGTTGAATTGCGTGGGGTTCACGAAGACGCTCACGACGACCGTGGCGTTCTCCCTGCGGGCGCGCTCCACGAGCGAGCGGTGGCCCGCATGCAGGGCGCCCATCGTGGGTACGAAGCCGATACCCGACTGTTCCGTCCGGTCCAGTTCGGCGCGAAGTTCCTTGACGCTTGTAAATACTTTCATCTCTTTCTTGAAACGAGTTGCGGGGCAAAGGTAGAAATTCCCGCAGACATAAAGAAGGAAAATCGCAGAAAAAGCATTACTTTTGTAGGAATACTAATTTCGAACGAGCATGAAAAAGCTTTTTACTATTGTATCTATGACACTCATCATTCCCGCACTGACCTCGTGCGGCGGTGGCCTCAAGGGCGATATGCCGTGGATCGTCGACCGTTTCGACGACATCAAGGTCATCCGTTACGAAGTTCCCGGTTTCGACGCCCTGCCGCTCGAAGAGAAGGAGCTGATCTATTACCTCTCCGAGGCTGCCAAATGCGGCCGCGACATTCTTTTCGACCAGAACTGCCCGGTGAACCTCCCCGTGCGCCGCACGCTGGAGACGGTTTACGAGAACTATAAGGGCGACCGCACGACGGCCGAGTGGAAGGCGTTGGAGAAATATCTCAAGAAGGTATGGTTCGCCAACGGCATCCACCACCACTATTCGAACGACAAGTTCGTGCCCGAATTCACCGAAGGCTACCTGCTCGACGCGATCGAGACCATCCCCGAGGAGAAGTTCGGCTCCCTGAACTCCCTGCGCGGCGAGGTCTGCCGGGCGATCTTCGATCCGGCGCTCTATCCGACGAAGCTCAACCAGAAGGCCGGCGACGACCTGCTGCTCACCTCGTCGAGCAACTACTACCACAACGTGAGCCAGGCCGAGGCCGAGGCGTTCTACGCCGACATGGCCGCCGCCGATGCGGGCAATCCCGAGCCGGTCTCCTACGGCTTGAACTCGCAGCTGACGAAGGATGACGCGGGACGCATTTGCGAGCGTGTCTGGAAGCTGGGCGGCATGTATTCGCCGGCCATCGAGCGGATCGTCTACTGGCTCGAAAAGGCGCAGGCCGTGGCCAAAGAGCCGCAGAAGACCAACATCGCGGCGCTCGTCAGCTACTACAAGACGGGCGATCTGAAAGAGTTCGACCGCTACAACATCGGCTGGGTGAAGGACACCGTTTCGAACGTCGATTTCGTCAACGGCTTCATCGAGGACTACGGCGATCCGCTGGGCCGCAAGGCTTCGTGGGAGGCCAACGTCAACTTCATGGACACCGAGGCCTGCCACCGCACGGAGGTGATCTCCGACAACGCCCAGTGGTTCGAGGATCATTCGCCCGTGGCCGAGGCCTACCGCAAGCCGGTCGTGAGGGGCGTTTCGGCCAAGGTCATCACCGTGGCGATGCTCGGCGGCGACTGCTATCCCGCGACGCCCATCGGCATCAACCTGCCCAATGCCGACTGGATTCGCAAGGAGTACGGCTCGAAGTCGGTCACCATCGACAACATCACCTATGCCTACGACATGGCTGCTCACGGCAACGGTTTCAACGAGGAGTTCGTGCTCCGCGCCGAGGACCGCGAGCGGATGGAGCGGTACGGCAAGCTGGCCGACGACCTGCACACCGACCTGCATGAGTGCCTGGGGCACGGCTCGGGCCAGCTGGCTCCGGGTGTCAAGGGCGGCGAGCTGAAGAGCTACGGCTCGACGCTCGAAGAGACCCGCGCCGACCTGTTCGGGCTTTACTACCTGGGTGATCCGAAGCTGGTCGAACTGGGGCTGATTCCCTCGCTCGACGTCGCCAAGGCGGGTTATGCCAAGTATATCCTCAACGGCATGATGACCCAGCTGGCGCGCATCGAGCCGGGCAAGAACGTCGAGGAGTCGCACATGCGCAACCGCAAGCTGATCTGCGAGTGGTGCTACGAGCGCGGCAAGGCCGACAAGGTGATCGAGCTGGTGAAGGAGAACGGCAAGACCTACGCCGTGGTCAACGACTTCGGCAAACTGCGCGACCTGTTCGGCCAGATGCTCCGCGAGGTGCAGCGCATCAAGTCCGAGGGCGACTACGAAGCCGGCAAGACGCTGGTCGAGCAGTATGCCGTCACGGTCGATCCCGAGCTGCACAAGGAGGTCCGCGACCGCTACTATGCGCTCGACATCGAGCCTTACGGCGGTTTCGTCAATCCCGAATACGAACTGGTGGAGAAGGACGGCAGGATCGTCGACGTGAAGATCTCCTACCCGGCCGACTACGTGGGACAGATGCTCGGCTACGCGAAGGATTATTCGTTCCTGCCCAACATCAATTAGTTTTCGATGATTGCGGCGCACCTGCCGCACATCCCTCGAATCCCCGAATGGGACGTCCGCCGAGGACTACCCATCCGGGGATTCTTCACGATGCACGACATCTGCACCGCACTGACCGAAGACGTTTCGATTCTCACGGGCTCTTTACCTGCTCCGCGATAAGCGAAAACGGTGCAGAATCGCTCTGCACCGTACTGTTCGGAACCGTGTGGTTCCGGCTTACTCTTTCGCCGCGGCTCCGCCGTCGATGGCGAACGTCGAGACGATCACCATCTTCTCGTCCACGTTGTTGGGGTTCGAGACGATGATGCCGTATTCGCCTGCGGGGCGTTCGTCGAAGGTCAGACGGTAGGAGCTTTCGCCGTATTTCTCGGCCGAAAACCGCAGGTAGTCCATCGTGTTGGAGTTCACCGAGAACGACCCGACGGCCGAGATCACCGCCGACCGGTTTTTCTTGGTGCTCTTCATGCGGAAGACGCGCACGATGGACATGGGGTCGGCCTTATTGTCCTTGGCGCGGACGATGAGCGCGATCGGTTGCGCTGCGTCGAACCGCACGCTGGCCGAACCGCCTTCCACGAGTACTTTTGTTTTGGATTTGCTGGCTGCGAATCCGGCGATGTAGACGCCGGCGCCCGTTCGCATCCGCACGTTGTGTTTTTCGAGCTTCTTGGACGAGCCGTCGGGGAATACGCCGACGACCTCTCCCTCGAATTCGGGTTCGAGGGTCTGTGCCTTTACTGCATCACACCCCCACATCATGGCCGTTGCAGCCATCAGGAATAGGATTTTTTTCATCATTGTATTGATTTGATTCTTGACCGCGCACCGTGCGCGACGGACAAAAATAGCAAAAATCGGCGAAGGTTATATACCCCCCCCGATTTTTTTGAAACGGCTCTCCGAAATGCCGCGGGGCGCTCCTTTTCGGGGCTGCGCCTCGCTTTCCGGGCTGCTCCTCGACCTCTTCGGAATTGCTCTTGCCGACGCCGCAAACCGGGCATGTCCGGTCGTCGGGAATCTCCTCGGACGGCGTTCCGGGCGCGGCGGAAATCCGGCCGACGTCCTATACCGATAATATATATAGGCGAAATCATCCGTCCGCTCTTTTCGCAAAGCGGTTCCGGGGCCGTTTTTGTTGTCGTCCGGGCCGTTTCGGCCACTCCGTATCGGAAAACTATTTCACCGCAAACAGCTCAATTATCACTTTTATTGCTATCTTTGTCGATGATAGGAACCACCGACGGTTTCCTGTCCGACAAAAGCATCCGGAAATTGAATGATTTGGTAAATACAACATTATCAATGACTCCCAATCCGATTTTTATCGGGGGGGGGGAAATTTTTGATGGGCGAATCCTGAATCGGGTTCGCCGGTATTTTCGTGTACCGGACAGACGGGACTTCAAATGGCAGACGTCAAGACAGGCAGCATCTCCTCCACGGAATTCGGGAAGTTATTTTTCGAATTCAAGCCCCGTTTTATCGCCCTGGCATACCGCTATGTCCGCGATCGGGAGACCGCCGAAGACCTGGTGTCGGACAGTTTTATGACCTTTTGGGAAATGCATGAAACCCTGCCGGCGGACATCAATGTGCCGGCTTATATCCTCACTTCGGTCAAAAACCGCTGCCTGAACCACCTCAACGCCCAAATCCGCCACCGCAGGGCCGAACAGGACATGCATTCGACGCTGACGCGCCGGCTTCAGGCCGACGTGCGCTCGCTGTCGGCCTGCGATCCCGATCTGCTCTTCTCCGAAGAGATTCGCGCCATCCTGAAACAGGCAGTCCGCAAGATGCCGAAAATGACCCGCAGCGTATTCCTGTTAAGCCGGATCAGGAATATGACATACAGCGAGATCGCCGCCGAACTGGGAATTTCCGTCAGCCATGTCAATTTCGAAATCCGCCGGGCGCTCAACCTGATGCGCTCCGAACTGAAGGATTACCTCCCGGCCGTGCTGATCATCCTGATACTCTCGTCCCGGTGGTGAAATAGCGCCCCGCAGGGCTGTCAGGAGTCCGTTCCGATCTTTTTTCAAAAAAACTTGCATTTTTTACTACTTACCCCCTCCGTGTGTTTGTTATTACTATATAACACGAACACATGGACGATCTTTTATTGCAGAAATACTTGAGAAACGAGACCTCGGAGGAGGAACTCGTCGAGGTGCTCGACTGGCTGGACGCGTCAACGGAAAACCAGCGGTATCTCGATCGGCTCGATTATATTTCCAACCTCAATATCCTGGCCGGAGAGGCGCAGCCCCGTATCCGCAGACATACCGTTTCGCTCTGGAAGAGAACGGCTCAATGGAGTGCCGCGGCTGCGGCCGTGCTGCTCGCATGCGCCGGGTTGGGCCACTATATGGCCGACCGGATTCTCGAACGCCGTACCCGGGACATGATGGCCATTACCGCGCCCAACGGGCAGAGCATGTCCGTCACCTTGAGCGACGGGACGACCGTATGGCTCAATTCGGGCGCCAAGTTGGAATACCCTTCGATCTTTTCCAGAAAGACACGCCGGGTCAAGATTTCGGGCGAGGCCATGTTCGAGGTGGAACATGACGCCAGCCGTCCGTTCATCGTGGAAACATTCGCCTGCGATGCCGAGGTGCTGGGTACGAAATTCAACATCCTGGCCGATGCCCGGACCGCCGATTTCTCGGCGGCGCTGCTCGAAGGGCGGCTGAAAATCTCGAACCGCCTCGTCGGCGGCGAATCCTTCATTCTCTCGCCCAACGATCAGATCGACCTGGTCGACGGACATCTCAAACTCAACCGGATAACCGATCCGGACGACTTCCGCTGGGTCGACGGGCTGATGAACCTGAACACGCTGTCGTTCACGGAGGTGATCCGCAAATTCGAGAACTATTACGGAGTCCGGATCACGATCGACAATCCCGAGGATATGCCCGAACTCAAATACCACGGCAAAATCCGCGTGTCGGACGGTGTGGACCATGCGCTGAAGCTGCTCCAGATCACCAATAACTTCTCCTATACGCGCGACGACGAGACGAATACGATCCACATAAAAATAACTAAAATCTAAACCGACTCTATGGAATAAACCGCCTCTGCCTCAAGACACTTTTATGCTGCACCGCCGACGCGTCCGGACACGGTCGTGTCCGCCGGCGGGAGATAAACAGTGATTCGATTGCTAACCTATTGATCTTAAATCAGCAAACTTATGAAAAATTTAAGTATTAGGCAGATAAAATGCCTGATTACTCTAATTCTCGCCGTGTTCCTGTGCGGTGCGCCCGCCGTGGCCCAAACGCAGAAAATCGCGGTGAAGCTCGACATGACGAAGGTTCCGATGAAGACCGTCATGAACGAAATCGAAAAGCAGACCAAGTATCTTTTCCTTTATACGGACGAAATCGACACGAAACGCATCGTCTCGATCAAGGCCGATTCGAAGCCTCTCAACGAGGTGCTGCCGCTGCTGTTCAAGGACACGGACATCACCTATGAGATCACGGTTCCCAACATCGTGCTGTCGAAGCGCGTCGCCGCAGCGCGGCCGTCGGCCATCTCGGGCGTGGTGAAGGATTCCGGCGGCCTGGGCATTATCGGAGCCACCGTTCTGATCAAGGGCACGACCGTCGGAACGACCACCGGCATCGACGGAGACTTCGCCCTGACGGTCCCCGCCTCGGTCGACAACCCCGAACTGTCGGTCAGCTTCATCGGCTACGAAACCCGTGTCGTGCCCATCGGCTCGCGTACGACTTTCGACATCACGCTGGCCAATTCGTCCATCGAGGTCGAGCAGGTCGTCGTTACGGCCCTGGGCATCAAACGTGCCGAGAAAGCCCTGTCGTACAACGTGCAGCAGGTGAATTCCGATGCCATCACGGCCAACAAGGACGCCAACTTCATCAACTCGCTCAACGGTAAGGTGGCTGGTGTGAACATCAACGCCTCGTCGGCGGGCGTCGGCGGCGCTTCGAAGGTCATCATGCGCGGTATGAAGTCCATTTCGCAGACCTCCAATGCGCTTTACGTGATCGACGGCGTGCCGATGTTCACCAAAGCCCAGGAGGGCGGCACAGAGTTCAGTTCGCAGGGTACGACCGATCCCATTGCGGACATCAACCCCGAGGACATCGAGTCGATTTCCGTACTGACGGGTGCTGCGGCAGCTGCATTGTATGGCTCGGACGCGGCCAACGGCGCCATCGTCGTGACAACGAAAAAGGGACAGGCGGGGCAGCTCTCCGTCACTGCGACGGCCGGTGTTGAGATCATGACTCCGTTCGTTCTTCCCGAGTTCCAGAACCGGTACGGTACGGGCAACCTTACTACGCCGATCAACGTGGCCAGTTACAGCTGGGGTAAGCGGCTCAACCGCGCCAACCGATACGGCTACGATCCCCGCGAAGACTATTTCCGTACCGGCGTAGCCAATTCCGAGAGCGTTTCGCTTTCGACCGGAACGGAGAAGAACCAGACCTATTTTTCAGCCGCGGCCATCAATTCCAACGGCATCGTGCCCAACAACAGCTATGACCGTTACAACTTCACGTTCCGCAACACCTCCTCTTTTCTGAACGACAAGATGAGACTGGACGTAGGAGCCAGCTACATATTGCAGGAAGACTGCAACATGATCAATCAGGGAACCTACAACAACCCTCTGACGGGAGCCTACCTCTTCCCGCGCGGCGATGACTGGGCGGATATCGAAATGTATGAGCGCTACGATCCCATAGACAAGATTTCGAAACAGTACTGGCCGATGGGTGACGGCTCCATCACCATGCAGAACCCCTACTGGGCGAACTACCGCAACCTGCGCGAGAACCGTAAGGATCGTTACATGCTCAACGCGGCGCTGTCGTACGACATCCTCGACTGGCTGAATGTTTCAGGCCGCATCCGCATCGACAACTCGCACAACACCTACACCGAAAAGATGTATGCTTCCTCGAACGTGCAGCTCACCGAGCAGTCCGCCAACGGCCTTTACGGCGTCACCAAGACGATGGACCGCCAGGTTTATGGTGATGCTTTGCTCAATATCAATAAAACGTTCGGTGACGACTGGTCGTTGCAGGCCAACATCGGTGCTTCGTTCTCGGATATGAAGAACGACGCCCTGAAGATCCGCGGCCCCATTGCCGACGGTACGTCGGGCGAGAAGCAGGGGCTGGCCAACGTCTTCAACATTCAGAACTTGAGTAATTCGACCAAGACCGTCCGTAAGCAGGAAGGCTGGCGTGAGCAGACGCAGTCGATCTTCGCTTCGGCCGAGGTGGGATACAAGGGCACCTACTACCTGACCCTTACGGGTCGCAACGACTGGCCTTCGCAACTGGCGGGTCCGCATTCGAACGCCAAGTCGTTCTTCTATCCTTCGGTCGGACTTTCGGTCGTGTTGTCGCAGCTCATTCCCAACATGCCTGAAAATCTCTCCTATATCAAGTTGCGCGGTTCGTTCGCCTCGGTGGGCGTTGCCTTCGAGCGTTACATCGCCAACCCGCTCTATTCGTGGAACGAAAGCGGCCTGTCGTGGAACACGCAGACGCAGTATCCCACCTATCACCTCAAGCCCGAGCGCACCAAGTCGTTCGAGGTGGGTCTGACGATGCGTTTCCTCAAGCATTTCAACCTCGATTTCACCTACTACAATTCGCATACGTCGAACCAGACCTTCGACCCGCAGATCTCGGGCGGTACGGGTTTCTCCAAGATCATCATCCAGTCGGGTAACGTCCGTAACCAGGGTATCGAGCTGGCATTGGGTTATCGGAACACCTGGCGCGACTTCACGTGGGATACCAACTACACCCTGTCGACCAATCAGAATAAGATCATCTCGCTGGCCAACAACGTCATCAACTACGCTACGGGCGAGCGCTTCTCGATCGACCGGCTCAACATGGGCGGTCTGGGCGACGCACAGTTCCTACTGCAGGAGGGCGGTACGTTGGGCGACCTCTACTCCCGCCGCGATTTGCGCTACGACGAGAACAATGCCATTTACATCGACGAGAACGGAAATGTAGCTACGGAGACGATCCAGGATGTGAATAAGTATGTCAAGCTGGGCAGCGTACTGCCCGATGTCAACATGTCGTGGCGCAACGACTTCCGCTGGAAGAACCTGAACTTCGGCTTCATGATTTCGGCCCGTCTGGGCGGCATCGTCTACTCGCGTACGCAGGCCATGCTCGACCAATACGGCGTGTCAGAGGTTACGGCCGCGGCGCGCGATGCCGGAGGCGTGACGCTCAACGGCGGCGACGTGGTGGATGCCTACACTTGGTATTCGGCCATCGCAGGCGGCAATTCCATCCCGCAGTTCTACACCTACTCGGCCACGAACGTGCGGTTGCAGGAGGCTTCGATTGGCTACACGATTCCCCGCAAGCTGCTGCGTAACGTCTGCGAGATTACGGTTTCTATCGTGGGCCGCAATCTGTGGATGCTCTACAACAAGGCTCCGTTCGATCCAGAAAGCATCGCTACGACGGGCAACTACTATCAAGGTATTGATTACTTCATGATGCCGTCATTGCGCAACGTAGGATTCAATCTCCGTCTCAAATTCTAAAACAGCGACACGATGAAAGACAAATTGATAAAAGCGGCGCTCTCCTTCGCAGTTGTGTGCGTTCTGGGCGCATGCACCAAGAATTACCTCGACATCAACAGCAATCCCTACGAGGTGGACAAGGAGCAGATGGAGGCCAAGGACTACGCCATCGCCTCGGGACTCTCTGCCATGTTCGGGACCGTCGTCTCGACGGATGTCAATACGGCGCAGTTCACTGACTGTCTGCTGGGCAGTACGCAGGGCGGTTATTACGCTGATGCGAACAATGGCTGGACGAACACCATTTCCAAATACAACCCGACCGACAACTGGACGAACGTGTTCATGTACAGCGACAAAGTCATCCCGCAACTGTACAGTAACATGTCGAACGTGGAGGGGATTTCGGAGGATCCGCTCGTTTTGGCCATCCTCAAGATCGTGAAGGTCTGCGTCCTGAACCGTGTGACGGACACTTATGGCCCGATTCCTTATTCCGAGATCGGAAGCACCGGTAAGATCCAGGTGGCTTACGACGACCAGCCCAAGGTCTATTCGCAGATGTTCGATGAATTGGACGAGGCAATCGCCCTGTTGGACGAGAACATCGACAGGAGCATCACGAGCACGACCGACCAAGTCTTCGACGGCACAGCCGTGAAATGGTGCCGTTTTGCCAACTCGATGAAGCTGCGGCTGGCCATGCGGGTGGTATACACCGATTTCGTAAGCTCGAAGGGCCTCTCTCCGCAGCAGTTGGGCGAACAGGCCGTGGCGCACTCTGTCGGTGTCATGCAGTCGAACGCAGACAATGCGCAGCTTTCGTCCCTGGCCTTCGGCAAGGACGGCAATCCGCTCTATACGGCATGCATGTACAACTCCCCAGCTGGGTCGGTGACGGGCGGCGATTCGCATGCTGCAGCCGACATCATCTGCTACATGAACGGTTATGAGGATCCGCGCCGCGAGAAATATTTCAGCAAGGCACAGTTCTCCGGGGACAATGCCCTTGAGTATGTGGGCATGCGTCGTGGTATCGCCATTCCAGCGCTCAGCACTGTGGGGCTGCTCTATTCAGGCGTCAACTTCGTAGATGGCATGGCTACTCCGTTGCAGTGGATGAATGCCGCCGAGGTGGCCTTCCTGAAGGCGGAAGCCGTCGGCGTGTTCGGCTGGAACATGGGTGGCAGCGCTAAGACCTTCTACGAGCAGGGCGTCCGCCTCTCGTTCGAACAGTGGGGTGTTGCGGGCGTCGACGAATACCTTGTCGGCACCACTCTTCCGGAATCCTACACCGACCCCAACGGCGGTGCGACCTCCTATTCTACACAGCTCTCCCAGCTGGGGGTGGCTTGGAACGACAGCGCCTCGAAGGAGGAGATGCAGGAGCGCATCATCATCCAGAAGTGGATCGCCAACTTCCATCTTGGCAACGAGGCGTGGGCTGATTTCCGCCGTACAGGCTTTCCGCACCTGATTCCGGCCATGGAGTCTGCCGTGGGCAATAACTCGCAGGGCATCCGGAACCTTACGCTCGGCGCTCGCCGCATGTCCTATCCTGCGGACGAGGCGACCAACAACCCGGAGAACTACGCCAAGGCTGTGGAGATGCTTGGTGGCTCCGATAACATGGCAACCCGCATGTGGTGGGACTGCAATCCGGCCGTCAAATAACCGTACACACCGTTTAACCCATTAAAACGAAATTCGACATGAAACGCATATTCATTCCGTTCTTCGCCGCGGCGGCCCTGCTGGCCTCGTGCAGCGACTGGACGGAAGCCGAACACAAAGATTTTCTGCCGCCGATGAATCAGAATGATCCGGCTTTTCTGACATCGCTCCGGGATTTCAAGGTCGGCGAACACCTGGTGACGATGATGATCGTCCGGGGAACTTCGACCGCTCCGAACCGGCAGAACCAGCATCCGATGTCCATGCCCGACAGTGTGGATTACCTGCTCATGACCGACGTCGACGACCTGCATCCGGCGCTGTCGGACGAGATCGCCGAAGTACGTTCGAAGAAGGGTACCCGCACGCTCAACGTCGTGGACTATACGACAATCCGCAGTACCTGGGACGCCATGAAGGAGGCATCTTTCGGTACAGAGCACGAGGGCGACTATACGGAGGAGAAGTTCGCCGAGTACTGCAAGGCCGAGACTGAAAAGCAGCTTGCGGCCTGCTCCCGATACGGATTCGACGGCATCGTCGTCTCCTATCTGGGCGGTTACGACAGCAGCGCCGCAGCTCCGTTCGTCCTGGCGGCGGACACGTGGCGCCGCGACAATCCCAACAAGCTACTCTTCTTCCGCGGATACCCCGCCTTCATCACGAGCATCGAGAACCAGACGATTCTTGCGGAGTGTGACTACGTCATCATCCTGACTGAGGGTGCCTCGTCGTCGGTGGCTATCTCCCGTATGGTGCGCGACCAACTCGAAGAGGGTGTTCCGAGCAACCGGGTCGTGCTGGAAGCCTCCGTGCCGTCGATCGCCGACGGTGGCGACGACGCTCAGGTGGGCGCTTCGCTCCAGGTGGCCGCGCAGTGGGTGATGGATCCGAAAACCTCCCAGACTGTACAGTGCGATAAGCTGGGGCTCTGCGCATCGAACGCACAGGAAGACTATTTCAATACGCCAACATACAAGAGAATCCGCGAGGCGCTCGGCATCCTGAACCCCGAGCCCGAAGAGGAGCCCGAAAACAATCCCGAAAATAAAAACGACGATGAAAAATAAATTAGGATTCGCATTGTGTCTGCTCCTGGTAGCCGTATTCATGGGCTGCAAGGAGGATGAGGAGGGCAAACACCACTTCAGCAATCAGGTGTTCATCTCCGCCACGTCGTTCACCGACGACGTGTTTATCAAACGGGACAACCTCGACGTGACCCGGGAAGAGAGCTGCGACGTTACCGTCGCCATGGCCCAGCCCCGGGAGCGCGACATCACGGTCACGTTCGCCGAGGCTCCCGGTCTGTTGGAGCACTACCGGATGTTCTACGACGATCCAACGGCCGAACTGCTCCCTGCCAACGGCGGCTATTACGATTTCGCGGATAATTCGACTGTCATCACGGCCGGGATGGTGGAGAGTGCGCCGCTCACCTTCGCCTTTACGAATTTGGACAATCTGCCCATCGAGGAGAAGCAGCGTTATGTGCTGCCCGTACGCATCGTGTCGGCCGACGGCATGAATATCCTCGAAAGCGCCCGGACGGTCTACTTCGTCTTCTCGAAGGCCGCGCTCATCAACGTCGTGGCCGAGATGGAGAACAACTGCGCCTGGCCCGAGTGGACGGCTGATACCGAGGCGGTGAAGGACATGGAGACCTTCACGCTCGAAGCGCTCGTCTACGCCAACTCGTTCGACCGCAAGATCTCGACAATTATGGGCATCGAGGATACGTTCCTCATCCGTTTGGGCGACGACGGCCGTCCGACTAACCAGTTGCAGGTGGCCTTCGCCAAGAAGGTTTCGGAGGAGGAGACCTCGCCTGCACGCGGGAAGATTCCGGCCGAGGCCGACAGCCGTTATGACCTCAAGCTGTTCGTTTGGCATCATATCGCCGTCACATTCGATCGTGGCACTATCTGCGTCTATATCGACGGCAAGCTGAAGGATACGGTCAAGGCTTCAGTATCTGGTACCGACGGGCATGCCGTGATCATCGACAAGATCAACTTCGCCATTCCGCACTCCGACGAGACGGACGGCAAGGAGCGCTGCTTTTGGATCGGCCACTCGTACCGCCTCCAGTCGGACGGCGACTTGTTCTACGAGCGTCGTTTCGACGGCATGATGGGCGAAGTGCGCCTCTGGAACAAGGCCCTGACGGCCGAGGAGATCGCTTCCGAGAACCATTTCTACAAAATCGATCCCGCATCAGACGGACTGGTGGCTTATTGGAAGTTCGACGACAATACGAAAGGTAAGACCGTCAAGGATTATACCGGCAACGGCTTCGATCTGAAGACCGAGCGCGAAGTGAATTGGCAGAGCGTCGCGCTTCCCGAAGAGTGAGAGATTTATTACCTGAAGAATCGTAATTCCTTAACTTTAATTTAACCTTTTTAATTAACCTAATCAACCAAACATGAAAAGAAAGTCATTTCTGATGCTTTTAACGGGTATGTTCGCCATTTCATCGGGGGCTCTCGTCGGTTGCAACGATGACGATGATGTGAACAAAAAGAATTCCCTGTCGGTAACACCTGCGTCTGCTATTGAGTTCAAGGCCGGCGACAATCAGGACGTTGTGCTGACCGTCAAGACCGACGCCAAGTCGTGGGCATTCGAGAAGAACGGTGAGTGGATCGTCGCCAAGCAGGACGGCGACAAACTAACTGTGAATGCCCAGGCTAATACCACGGAGTCCGTACGTCCGGGCCGCATCACGATTACGGCCGGTAACGCCGAACCCGTCAACATCAACGTAAACCAAAAGGGGCTTGAAGTAGGTGAAATCGTACTGAGCATTTCGCCGTCGGATCCCATTGGGTTCGAGGCTACTGGCAACAAGGCCGTTGAACTGACCGTTACGACTAATGCACCCGACTGGACGTTCTCCTACCCCGAGGAGTGGATGACGGCCGAGAAGCAGGGCGACAAGCTGACGGTCAACGCCAAGGACAATACGGGAGATGCCCGTGTGGGGCAGATCGTCGTGACGTCCAGCGAGGGTGAGAAGACTGCGAAGATCGCCGTGTCGCAGAAGGCCGGCAGCGAGAATCCCACCCCGGGCGAGGAGATCGCCGGTTCGCTCTCGACGGCCGATGATCTGAACATCCAGTTCGCTCACGATGCCGTGGAGCCCGTCAAGAAAACCCTGACCTTCACGCTGGAGAAGACCGCTATGGTTGAGACCAAGGTGAAGCTCGTCTTCGACGAACGCCATGTCGAAGAGTACAACTTCGACCACGCTACCGAGTATGTCGTATTCCCCGAGAAACTCTGCACCATTGCGAACGACGGCGTGATGACTATCCCCGCCGGTGAAACCTCTGCGCAGATCGAGGTAACGCTCACGCCGAGTGCTTCCGATCTGGAGTATGTAACCACCTACATGGTTCCCCTTCAGGCCGTAGCCCAAACGGAGGGTATCGTCGTTAAAGATGAGGCTGAATACGTTGACTTCCTAGTTTCGCGCATTGGTTCGAAGAAGATCCGTAACATCTGTTATTTCGAGGTGAACGACTGCAACCCGCTCAACGCCATTGAGTACATTTTGGAGGACGGTCAGCCGTTTTTCGATGCTGTCGTGCTATTCGCTGGCAACATCAACTGGGATGCTTCGAAGCAGAAGGTCTACATGAATGCCAACCCCAACGTGCAGGCGTTACTCGACAACTCGGAGGAACTGCTCCAGCCGCTGCGTAAGAAAGGTATCAAGGTGTTGCTCGACATCTTGGGCAACCACGACCAGGCCGGCATCGCTGGTTTGAGCGACTGGGGTTGTGAGCAGTTCGGTAAGGAGCTGGCTCAAATCTGTCTCGACTATAAACTCGATGGTATCGGTTTCGATGACGAGTATTCGCGCTACTACGGATCCGGAAAATGGTTCGCAGGCCCCAGCTCCCAGCAGGCCGCCCGTCTCTGCTACGAGACCAAAAAGGCGATGAAGGAATTGTGCCCCTGGGAGACTTGGGTACACCTCTATTACTTGGGCTATATCCAGTCCTCTCTGCCTTCGGTATTCATCGACGGTGTGGAGCATAAGCCGTCTGAATTCATTGACAACGTCTGCGCCGACTACGGCGGTTCGGCAAGACCGGTAAACGGTATGGGACTGAGCGGATGTGCCGGCAACTCTATCCAACTCAACTATGGCTACTCCATCTCGTCGTCTGGAGCCAAGGCACTGATGAATCAGGGTTACGGCTGGATCATGTGGTTCGCATTCGATCCTTCCGGAACCGGAACGGTCAGCAACAACCGTTCGCATTCGCTCCGGCAGTTCCGCAACGTGGCAGAGGGCTGCTACGAGCAGAGCGTACGCGATCCCAAAAATGTCTACAACAAGATCAGCGAGGGCCAATACGATCCCGCACCGCACCCGATCAACTAACTTGAAAACGAACGACTCGGTCGTGCGTTCCGGCTTCGGCCGGGATGCCGCCGATCGTTCGGTCGGAACCGGGCGAAGCCGTTTTCCGGTTCGCTGGTAATGAACAAATCCTTAAAACCTGAACGACAAGATATGAAAATTTCGAAAATATTTCTTTTTACCGCTGCTGCGCTCGCACTCTGCGGAGCCTGCGATGACAGCGACGACAAAGTGGATCCTTCGACTACCGAAGACAAGATTTCCGTTTCGCCGATGGAAGGCGTTGTGGGGAGTAAGGGCGGCGATGTCTCGGCCATGGTTACCAGCTCGGGCGCGTGGACGCTCGAAGGCGCCGAGAACGCTTATGTGCTCCCTTCGGCCGTTAAGGGCAAGGATGGCGACATCGTGGCCTTCACCGTGAAGGCCAACGACAAGGAGGAAGACCAGGTCTTCACCTATACGTTCACATGCGGCAAGAAGACCGCGTCTTTCAAGATTACGCTCAAGAAAAAGGCCTCCGAGACCGAGGAGCAGCTCGAACTCTTCTATGCCGATGGGGCGAACATCCTGTCCTGCGAAGGCGGCAAGGTGACGGTGCTGGTTACCAGCTCGGGCGCGTGGACGCTCGAAGGAGAGTCCGATTTCGTGACGCCGTCGGCTACGAGTGGAGAAGACGGTGCCGAGATAGTCTTCGAGGTGGATCCCAATGAGACCGAGGAGGAGCGGAGCGCCAACTACGTCTTCAAGATGGGCAGTAAGGAGGTCGAATTCCAGATCGTCGAGAAAGGCGAAACTGGCGAGACCATCGAAATCACGTCGAAGTCGGAAATGCGCCTGGCTTATACGGCTGTGGAGCGTTTGGCCGTGGAGTTGACGACGAATGTCAACTATCGCAACCTGACGGCCGAAATCGTATCGGAGACCGAGGGGTGGCTGACCTATACGATTGCCCGCCCCACCGAGGGCGGCGCCGAGACCGACGTGACGGCCTATTTCTCCATGGCCCAGAACGACGGTGAGACTCCGCGTGAGGCTACCGTGACGATCAAGGGTGTGAAGAACGGCACAGCCGTGCTGAAGGTAACTCAGCTTCCCAAGTCGAAGATCGAGCCCGAGAAGTTGGCCTATTTCCTAGATGTGGAGGCTCAGACACTCGATATTCCGGTAACGGCCAATGTCGAGTTCGATGTGACGGTAAGCGAGGGGGCGACGGGCTGGTTTACCTATAATAATGCCGACGATAGCGGCCTGCACTTCACAGTGGAGGCTCTGGTTAACGGATCTGCTCGCAGCTGCGATGTCGTGCTCACCGAGAAGAACGCTCCCGACAACGCCGAGGCGCTGACGGTCAACATCAATATTACGCAGAAGCCCAAGGGTCTGATCGAGTGTGTGGCCGACATGCGCCGCTCGCGCTGCTATTTCCCGTTTTTGAAGAATGGCGGAGCGCTCAACAGCTTGAAGAACGGCACCATGGAGGCGCTGGTCAATATTCAGGAGACGCGCGTATCCGGATCTTTGTCGACCATCATGGGTGTCGAGGGTAAATTCCTCCTCCGCCTGGGCGACGTCAATGTGCCTTGGAACCAAATTCAGCTGGCCATGCAAGGCGGAAACCGTACGGATACCAAGTTGAAACTCTCCGAACTGGATCGCTGGTACCATGTCGCCGTGACGTGGGACGATACTTTCGCTTATTTCTACATTGACGGAGAACTTTTGTATCGAACCGGTATCTCCAATTACTCCGGTTTTAACCTAGGTGTGGCATACGGCGGTTCCGAGAGCGACTACAACCGTGCTTTCTGGATCGGTTATGCCTACAACGCCGACCGTTTCTTCCCCGGTTATATGGCCGAGGTGCGCGTATGGAACCGCACGCTGACCAAGGAGGAGATCAATGCCGAAAACCACTTCTACTCCGTTCCGGTGGATTCGGAAGGTCTGGTAGGCTACTGGAAACTCAACGACGGAGCAGGTCAGATTATCAAGGATCATTCTCCTTCGGGCAACAACATGCTGGGTGAAATCAACGTCCACTCTTCGGGTGGTCAGCAGATCGGTGACCCGGGTATGAACTGGGTGGAGATGAGTCTGCCCTAATTTCGAGCGGATAAAATAAGCGTTGCCTGTCCGTCGGGAACGACGGTTCGTGTGTGGCAGCTGAATCCCATTCTGCTATGGGATTGAAAGAGCGTAACGACTCGATTTATCGAGTCGTTACATTCTTTATACAGTAGAGAAGGCAACAGTCTATTTTCAGCCTATTGCGTTCAAATACCGCATTTCAAATAACCTATCACAAGATACAAAAAATTTCGAACAGGTTTCTTTGTTAAAATACAAGATTGTATTTCGCGATTGTCGCACTATATCAGAATAAGTAATAACCTATTGTGATTTAGTATAAAACATATAAAAAAGTTGTTCATATCGGATGAAATCCGTATATTTATAATGTTTTAAGCATTCTTTTAGTTGTGTATTATGCAATCTCTTAGTCATCTTAAACATTCTCCTTTGGAATGGGTTCCGAGTTTGTACTTTGCGATGGGGCTTCCGTTTGTGGTTCTGAACATGGTTTCTGCGGTTCTGTACAAGGACCTGGGGATCTCGGATGCTCAGATCGCGTTCTGGACCTCTCTGATCATGTGGCCATGGACGATCAAGTTTCTGTGGAGCCCTTTTTTGGAGCTTTACCGGACGAAGAAGTTCTGGGTCGTGGGGAGCCAGTTGTTGAGCGGCGTTCTGTTCGGCGTCGCGGCCCTTTCGCTTCACCTTCCGCTGTTCTTCGCGGTCAGTGTTGCTGTCTTTGCGGTCGTTGCCTTCAGCGGGGCGACGCACGAC
>NZ_QTXM01000001.1:454082-522523 GCF_003461645.1 Alistipes sp. AF14-19 | reverse complement strand
ATCGTAAAATTGGTCTTGTTAAAGATGCTTTATTTTAATTCAACCAACGGGTTCCACAGCATAAATATGAGGGAATTTTTAGGAGCGAATTTGAAACCGAAACTATGCATCTGATTTCCGAAATTGATTTGTTTGCTGCGCTTAACCAATGTCTCCAAATAAAAATACCACAAAAAGCCTATACTAATTATTGCGGCAAGTATCCACCAAAGCGTTTTATAATCTTCATACAAAATGGGCTCAATGTCCTTAAATCCCATTATTAACTCAAAGAGTATACAGAGTAATATTGACACAAATAGCCATTTGCTTATGGTAAGTAAAAAACCGACGATAATATCTTCACCCCAATAATAACATTCCGATGATTTGGTAGACTCATCCATTTCTCGGGCAGTCTTGTGGGCCGTGTGCCGATAATTGCTTTCAATATAAACACAAAGGCCAAATAGTAAAATGATTGCGATGGTAATTAAAGTAGTCATAAAATATATGTCTAAAATTCGACCTCATAGAATCCTCGATAAAAATCCTTTAATTGATTCATTGTATGTTCGGATCTGTTGAATTTATTTACCGGGCATACTCCGTTATCTTGTGAGAAAATTGACATATAATAACCTGCCTCATTTTCTATCTTGACGACCATAGGATATTTTGAGTCCTTGATCGTATCTCTAAATCCGAATATTATCATCCAGTCCTCTTCCACTTTACCTGCTGGGTTGCATAACAGAATCAAAGATTCGCCAGATATCTTTCCCTTAACATATACTGGTTCTGCGTAAACTTCTCTTACAATAAGAAAGATTCCTGATACGCCAGCTTCTTGAAAGACTGCAATAGGCTTGTGTATGTCTTTTTGTGCAAATAATAGACGAGTCTGAACAGTTTTGATGTTTCCGTCCGGATTTACTTCAGCAGTTATGGGTAGGTCATAATATTGATTGTTGGTTGCTATTTGGTAGCCTTTGGCATTATACTGAGCATTTACGTCACTACATATCCATATTCCAATGAATAATATAATAATATGTTTATAACTCATAATATATAATATTTCTAAAATAATTTACATTTTACTTGAAGTATTCGTTATAAATTTTTTTCAAATAATCCATTGCTCTTTCAGGGGCACTTTGTTCTTGTATTTTTGTGACACCTGTATTTACTGAATACAATGCGTATATGACTCCGTTGGGGCTGGATATTTCAATGTTATATGGAATGTATTGTGCCTCTTTCACACTGTTCTCAAAGCCAAATTTTAAATATCCATTATAGCGCCAATCGAAATGAGGATGCCATCGAACCACTATATATTCTCCATAAATTCCGTCACGAGTTATCATGTTAGATGATATGTAGGAGTCGTCTAAATGTACAATGTCTTGTGTTAATATTTCTCCATTATATAAAAATTGATACATCATCATCGGAAGTCTTTTTTTATAAAAATATACTCTAAGCCTTCCTTTGGTTTGTTCTCCCAATGGTGATTTTAGATATGCCGTCCCGAAATCATAATAAGAGTCATTTATGGCTACATTATAGCCTTTGATATTATACTGGGCATTCGCATTCCAGTACATTAACATTCCGATGCAAAGACAGATAAAGTGCTTCATTGTTCTTGATTTTATTTATAATGAATATGATTCTTTAATATTTCCTCCAAAGCGAAGTCGGTGTTTCTTCTCCGTTCATGTTGGTAGACGCAATTTCTCCGATCTTTTCAATCTGTAAAGCTCCGCTGTTATGGCCGAGATAATTACCTATAGACCTTGCGATAATAATATTCCTATCTCGAATGTCGCCTTCGTCCTCATGTGCGATCAACATACGTTCGTAATAATCTCTGAAATCCTGCGGAAAAGGATTGGTGATCCGGTGCGAATCAAAGGTAGGTTCGGCGATGTTCTCGTAAATGTACTTGCACAACGCATCGTTACCTAATTCTTTGAGAATCGAGTAGGCTGTAATTTTCTCCATGACGGTAAGTGTTTGCGCCACCCAGCCCCGACTTGGCATGATTACAAAAAGAAAGTGTGGAGCTGCCCGTTTTATTCGAATAGAGGTTCTGGAATACCTTTGCTGAAATAAACTGACACAAGACCCCCCACCTGTATAGTATGGGGATTAATCTCGCATACCAATACAAGTGATGAGTGCCGTCGTTTACCCTCAGCAAATTGAATTTTCCAGATTCCTATTCGAGGTTAAATCGAAACACTTTCACCAATATACGCCGCTTGCGCGACAAGACAAAGGTAAAAAATATTTCGTAATTGACGACACCCATCGGGGCCTTGTTGTGCAAATTTCGCCAAACATGCTTTCGGGTATTATCTACGCAGGGATGCAGATATAATAAAAAAGAAGCCGAAACCTCTCGACAAGGTTCCGGCTCCGCGTGCGGCACGATGGGGTTATTTGAAAGTTATATTATACTTTTGACAATGATAAAAGAAAGTGGCTATATCCACATCATCGTGATTTTTGATACACCAGTCAAACATTTCATTGCATTCAGTAGGATCGTAATCGGGATGCCATTTACTTACCAAGTGGAAAAGTCGTAACCCTTCTTCGGGCCCAAATTCACTGGCGAGAGCTTGTCCGATGGATTTCCAGACGGCACGTCCAACAGTGATATCAATCTGTTTTTTCTGAATTATTTTTATTAGTGAATATGCCCGTTGTTTTGTGATTACATCCATTTCGGCGTTTCGAGCCTTCTTCACCCTGCGCGGCGCACTGTATTTGTTCGGCTTGTAATACAAGTACGGAGGAGCATCAGGGTTGAAATAGGGATGAGGGTCATAGCTGGCCACACGCAGCCTTACGACATCGCTGCCACTTTCATCGACGATTAGTGGCGTCCGTTCTTGTATTTCGTCCACGAGAGCATAAAAGTGAGCTTTATGGCGTTCAGGATAAGCTATTCGAAAGATGCAGCATAATCCATCGCCTCCAACAGATAGCCCAGCATAGCATAAACTGCTGATTCTTTCTTTCAACATATTTTTGACCAAGTTCCATCGCCCTTTTACACGGGGATTCTGTTTCCCATCAATGTCGATGCAGATATAGCTGCTATGAAGATGATGAAGCCTCTTTTTGGCGCGGGTGTCGAATACCCCGGCAACGGTTACGCACGGTATCTCGAATTTCTTGATTTTGGCGCGTATGTCCGGATCTTTAGTGCCTCGATATTCGTCTACTATATTTTGGTAGGAGGCTGTTAATAAAAATGTCCATAAATCGACCGTTGCGACAGGGATTGTGCTAACTACGTTTGCAAAGAGCGAAACTTGAGGCCCAACTATGTCTTCAGGAATCCTAACAACGGTGTTTGTCCTTGAGAGTGTGAGTTTATTGTTTTGGTTCATTGCGTTTGAAATTATCATTTTATCCGATGGTTTTGGATATGATTTTGTTATTCAGTGTGTTGTGTATTGATTTGCTGCCTGTTTCTTGTATGTTTCCAGTCCGGTTATTGCTCTGAGAAATAAGACGGGATGTTTTAAGTCCCGTCATTATCCGCTTTCTCGTCACCATCTTTCCCGCCCCAATTACTCTCGACTTTCCTATCATATTTTTGCGAGTTCACATCCACCTGCTTCCGCCAACTGACGAAAGATTGCATAATACGTGTTGGTGTCTTTGTAGGCGGTTCCTTCTGATAGAATGCATAATCCATCAATACTCTGAATGCTCTTAAATGGAGCCGTTCCGGCATTAATTTAATAGATTCGTAAAATGAGATGAAACACACAAAGGATTCTCGGGTTTTTTGTCTCCGGCGCTTCTTGGGAGCTTCCTCCTGTAGTTCGATAAATTCATTCAGTTCGTCTTCAGAAATGTCGGCCAGTGCTTCCAAAGGGTTAAATTCTGTTTTCATAAATTTTTTAATTATTAAGTTTTTTTAATTGTTCTTTACAGTATTGCCCGACGGTGGGGATTGAATTCTCTTTCATCCAGTCTTCGATTTCCTGTCGGATGAACACCAAGCGCCGTCCCCCGTGGGCGGGTCTATGAAATGGGATGAGTCGTTGATGTGTGAACTTGTAGATCGTGGCCTTTGAATAGCCTGTAAGTTTAATCACATCATTGATGCCCATAATTTCTGGTGGAGGTGATTCCGGCTTATTAGGATAAGAGTTGGGGCGATTGCCGAAGCCGAGGCTCACGCAGAGTTCGATAAATTGCTTTACCGAGAGTCCCGCGATGGGGAAATCATCCCCGAATTTTGAGAAAGAATTAGTATGCATAATCTTAAAAAATTAAGTTATGCACTCCTAATACGAATGGATATTTTGACAGTATTTTGATTTTATTATAAATATTCCTTATAAATATTGATTGTCAATATTTTGTGTATTTTTATTTTGAAGATTTTATATCGTTTTTTTATGGATTAGACAAAAAATATGACTGGTGTTCCCAGTCATATTGTATTGATTATAAGATGTAATGTAGGAAAAGATACTATTGGCTGAAGTTTTTTTGCTTTTTTTATGCGGTTTTTGTGTCGTTTATATAATTTATCCTGTTATATGAATTTTATATCCTGTTATATAAATCTATGCCGACGAAATATTTTTTCTAATTCTCTGAAAATACATTTGTCTTTTGGGCTATGGTTGGCAACAGTTTTAACTTTGTTTGCCATATGCCAGACTGTGTTATAGGAGTTGATTTTCAATTCGGTCATGAGCCATTTAACAGATACTTTTCGGGGGTAAAACGATATTGCATAGATGACATAGCTCCATTTAACTAAATCGATGCGTGTCTTGAAAAATATTGTCTCTTGCAGGATAGACCATTGTATACTGCAATGATGGCAAAGAATATTTTTTGAAGCGTATTTGCTTCTGCTGTGGGTGTTGAATCTTTCGCATTTAGGGCAATATGTTCTCTTCCAAATTTCATTGTAAATTAGGTCAAGGATGTCGTTTTCAGAACCTACTCTTTCTGAAAAGTCATCGTAATCTACTATGTCTTCGTACATTAGAATCCAAAATAATTTTGCAACTTGATTATGCCGTCCTCATGCTTTTGTGGATTTTTCCTTTTCAGCTTTCTAATATTGAGTAGCTTCCATTGAACCGACGGATAATGCTGGAAATCTTGGTATTCCGATGCGTCCCAATCCGGCGTCCCGTCCTCGAATCCGAGTAAAAATGCTTTGTCGGTCGGTGTCAGATGGTCGTTGATATACTCGACCAGTCGGCGGCGGGTCGCTTCGTACTGCTCGTAGGTGAACGGCGTTGAGGACATGCCCTCAAATTGGTTGGTCAGGGCGTCGCGCTGGTCGTTGAAATTAGGATTAAGGGACTCCAAGATCGGGCGGTCGCTTCCCAGCAGGCAGAAGATGAAACCGCGCTTGATCTGGTCAAAGTCTTTGATATAATCGAGCATCAGACTTACATCGAACAGGTCGCGCGGGTGCTGGCGGTCGAGTGCCGCCGTGATCTTGCCACCGTAGAGTTGTGACAGCGGAACGATGCGGGCTCTGCAGAATACGCCGAAATCTTCTTGGGCGAGGTCGCATAAGGGCAATTCGATGGGCGGTGCGATAATGCCGCGCTTCACGTCGTTTACCTCTACTTTGACGAAATGCCCGTTATGGGTGCAGATCAATTTGTTGGGAACTTCGCGTATTGCAATGCCCGGTATTGCAGCCTCGATCTTTGCCTTTATCGCTTTCAGCCGTTCTTTGATATGGGCGAGGCTTGCTTCCCGCGGCTCGACGGGAATATAGGTCAGGTCG
The DNA here is from genome assembly GCF_003461645.1 of Alistipes sp. AF14-19. Lineage (NCBI taxonomy): Bacteria > Pseudomonadati > Bacteroidota > Bacteroidia > Bacteroidales > Rikenellaceae > Alistipes > Alistipes sp. AF14-19. Next base: position 516,744 of record NZ_QTXM01000001.1, on the reverse strand, counting down.
ATGTCTACCGAATATCGCGGCAGATTTTGCACGAACAGATTGATTGCCGTGCCGCCGTGAACGGCAAAACATTCTTCCGTCGAAATAATCGGGATGATGCGGAGCAACAGCCGCACGCGCTCTTTGTACTCTTGATTAATCATTTTTCAGTTCTGCCGGAATAGTGATTTGGTATTTCTTATCGTAAACGCCTCCTTTGGCGATTACCCGCTTGCCACTGCCGAGGTCTATTTTGTCGAGGTTGAGGGCCCCGAACCACGCATGATGGGCCTTTTCGGCCATAAAGAGGAACAGCCGCTTCACTTTGACGGAACGGCACTCCTCCAACAGTCGTTGCACATTCTTTGGCGGGAGTATCGACAGCATTTCCATCACATAATAGAGGTCGGTAATGTCGTAATATTGCGGAGCGAGGTGCAGACACTCCATAAATGCCCGTTCTGGGGTAGAGATCGGCAACTCGAAAACCCCTTGTCGGGTGGTGGTGATTCCGGTGTCGGAATTGAATATTTCGGTGGTAAACAGCCGGAGCGTAACTCCCCAGTCGTATTTTCTGAACCAAAGCGGTAAATACTCCTTTTGTGGCGCAGACAGCGAAACGGTTGGCCTGCCCATCGGGAGGTAGTGCGAATATCCGTGTATCTCCAATGCCGACATGGCTCCGATTGTCAGATGTTTGTCAGCCTGTGTATTGAGGCTGTACATGGCTCCGTATAATGTAGGCGTATCGCCCGTGCGGATCATTGCACCCGTGCCTATGGGGGTCAGCCAAGCGGATTCGACGTATCTGTGTTGGGTGGAATGCGGTATGTTATTTTGCTTCATCCACGAGGTCAGATACACGGCTCCAGCCGGAACCTCTTGCAGTAATTGGTTTATTTTCGACTCGTTTTTTACGCTCATAGCGCAAATATACAAAAAATATTAAACCATTGTTGGCCTATTACAAAACTTTTGCTGCCTCGTTGATTACCTTGTTGTCGAAGCTGTCGAGGTAGGTGTTGGTCGTCTCAAGGTCGGCATGACCGAGCATCTGCGAAATGATTTCGCGCGGGATTTTATTGTATTGCAAGGTCATTGCCATTGTATGACGGCTTACATAGCTGGTCAAATGATAATCGATGCCGAGTTCTTCGGCCAACGATTTCAAATATTTCTGATATTTGGCGTAACGGCTTCGGATGTGGTTGTATAGCTTCTCGCCCGTATAGCCGGAACAAGTGATGATCGGTAACAAATAATTTTCGACGGTTGGCGAGGCAGATTTCAGCCGTTCGATCAATCCCTGAATCTCCGGCGTAATGTGGATTCGGATGGCAGTTGCGTTCTTTTGGTGCTTGATTTTGTTGCGTTTGTAAACGATATAATTCCCGTCAGCCAGCCGTTGAATATGATCGGTCGTAAGGTAGGCCATATCGACGAACGACATTCCGTAGCAGTAGTAAGAAAAAAGAAAGAGTTGCCGGGCGTATTCGTTTTGGGGATTCTGTGCGGGCGTATCTTTGAGTTTTTGCAAGTCTTGAGGCGGGAGGTAGCGTTTCTCGGTCGCTTCTTCCAACTTGGCAATCTCGAAGCCGCCTTTGACGAAAGGATAGGCCGCTTCCGAACCGACACCTTCTCGTTTCGCTTGATTCAATATAGCCCGCAATGCCTTGAAATAATATTTGCGGGTATTGCCCTTGCAACCCCGCTTTTGCAGGAACGTATCGAAATTGCGCACGTAACGCAGGTCGATGTCGGAAAACAGCCGTTGACTCAGTTTGCCGTCGTAATATTTGAGCAGTCGAAGCGTTTCGAAATAGCATTTGGCGTTGCCCGTATGTCCGGTATCCCTTAATGTTTGGATGTGATTTTCGAGGTATGCGCAGAATTTTCCCTGCTTGGAGGGGTTCAAAAATGTTTCCTCAAATTGGTTCAGTGTCCAGTCGATGCCGTCTATCTCGAATTTCTCGATAATCTCGCGGGCGCGGGCTTTGACTTTGTCCAAAAAAGCATTGTCCTGAATTCGTTTCTTATTGGCCTCCCGCTGCTTTTCGCCTTTCAGATTCCGTTCGATGGTAAGTCGTTCGGCCGAATTGTCCCAATAGGCCGGATCGACGTATAATTTCAGACTGATGCGCTTGCGACTGCTGTTTTTAGTGACGCATAATTGGAGAATGTGATACCCCATTGAATTGGGTTTGTATTTCCGTAAAACGATGCGAACAGAGTAGGCCATTTTCCGATGTAAAATAGATGGTGGTACAAAAGTGGTACAAGAAAAATCGCAATAGATGACAATAAGGCAAAATCGCAATTCTCTGTACGTGATGTAAATATACTAAAATAAAGTTAATTACTCTTATCGGAAAAAATAAATTTCTCCTCTGGGGGGCGTGTGGTCGCTGGTTCGAATCCAGTCACCCCGACTGATGGAAAGGCTTGGTAATCTGATGATTGCTGAGCCTTTTCGTTCGTTGGCGGTTGACTTTATTCGTGGCTTTTGACCCCGTTTTTACGTTGGTTTACACGGTCTGTGTAAACCGTGGTGTAAACCGCCAAAAGGCTATGGACGCCACTATTTCAGTTATTTGTTTCAAAAGCAAGACCCTCGCCAACGGGGAACATCCGCTCATGTTGCGCATTACGAAAGACCGCAAACGGACGATGAAGAGTTTAGGCGTGTCGGTGCATCCGTCTAACTGGGATTTCGACCGCAACGAGCCTAAACCCAAGTGTCCCGACCGCAAGTACATCCAGCAAATCATTCTGAAAGTCAAATCCGAGTATCAAACCAGGTTATTGGAGAAAGCCGCCCGCGATGAAGACTATACGGCTGAAACGCTCGTAAAGGAATAATTCCGTGGCCGGCATTTCGCGTCCTGAAAAAGAGTTGAATACGTTTAAAGAGGTTGTTTTGTCCTCGGGAGAGAGGAAGGATGTCGGGGTGATCGTTGCGGAGGACGATCTGAAGTTTTGCAATTGAATCGGTGTTCCCGGCAGTTCTGAAACAAGTTTAATGCGGCCTTCGGGGCATATTTTTCTGCACTGTTTTGCTGCATTTCGACCGGCAAATACGGTAAAACGAATGTTTTATCGTCCGTTTGGGCGTATGTATTGCTCGCTTGTGGATTAAATGTTTGATTAATAAGTGTTTGTTGTTCGAGCTGTTTTGGGGGATTGAAAAGATTGGAGTAAAATATTTGGTTATTAACGCAATAATCCATACTTTTGTGTAGTGAAAAACGCCTCTGTTTTTTTTGAGGTGTATCTTTTTACAAGGGGTTTCGGTGTCGTCCCTGGGTCAGGGACAGTCGCATCAGGTGTCGGATTACAAGTGGCCAGCCCCCGATTGCCTCGCTGAAAAAACCGTTTTCACAAGCCGGTTTTTGCCTGCGGGGGATTGTAAAGTATGCCCTTTAGCAAGCTATATGTTCGACAAGAGTGACGAAGAGCACTGGTATGCACTGAAAGTCTTTTACAACCGGGTGTTCGATGTCGAAAGGCTTCTCGCACAGGACGGTGTAAAAACCTACATTCCTTTACGTTCCACAGAAACAACCGTCGGCGGCAGGACGATTCGCCGACGCGAACCGGCCGTTTCATCGCTGATGTTCGTCCGGCAGGCGGAACGTGCGGTGCTCGAACTGATGCAGCGGGCGAAGGCTACCAGTCCGCTGATGGTATATTTCGATCGGGAGACCAAAAAACCGGCCGTCATTCCCGATCCCGAGATGGAGGCCTTCATGCTGGTCACGTCGACCGACGATCCCGGGCTGGAATACCTCCCCGAAGCGCCGGCGGAACTCCGGCGGGGCGACCGGGTCCGCGTTACAGAGGGTGTTTTCAAAGGGGCCGAAGGCTATATTCGGCGTGTCAAGGGCAACCGGCGGCTGATCGTCTCGATCGAGGGTGTCGTAGCCGTGGCGACAACCTATATTCCCGGCTGTTTCCTGGAAAAAATCACGACGGACTAAACCGTTTCACCCGATTGGGGCTGCCTGAAATCCGGGATTTATCGTTTCCCGTTCTATTCGCAGGCCGTATTTCGATAGTTTTCATTTTTGCGTCATTATAATCGGCTTACCGCTGTTCCGGCAGGGGTAGTTGCCGCGGGTTCTCTTATGTTCCGGCTGTCCTGCTGCAAAGGATGCCGATAACTTTTCACGCCTCCGTATGCTTCAAGTTATCATGTCCCGTTTTGGGATTGAAAAATACCTATCGTCACGGTATTTTTCGTCGTGGCTGATCTTGACGATCGACACGGTCGTGTCTGTAGTTTCGACCTTGATCGCCTACCTGTTGGTTCGCGGATTGTTCACGAATCCGGTTTTCACGGTATGGTACGGTTTCTGGCTGTTGGCCAGTTCGTGTGTTTTGAGCGTTTTTTCGTTCATCGTTTTCCGAACGTTCCGCAGCGTCATCCGTCATACGACGCTTCGGGAAATCTGGAAACTGGGCGGTGCGGTTCTCTTCAAGGACTTGCTGATGTTCTTCTACGTGCTTCTCCTTCCCCAAAAACCGTCTCCGCCTTACGCCGCCCTTTCCATGGGTTTCCTGCTGGACGTGCTGGTCACGCTCTTCCTTCTGCTGGCCCTTCGTCTTTGCATGATCGTCGTCTACGACCTGATCAAGTTGAAGCAGTCCCGCCGCGCGAACAGCCGTCAGGTTCTGGTCTACGGCACGGGGGACAAGTCGGTGTCTCTGGTCACGCGTCTTCAAAACTCGCCGCATTACCGCGTCGTCGGTTTTCTGACCTACGGGAAGTCCCTGCGCAAGCATACGATCGCGGAGTGCCCGGTCTACTATTTCGAGAATCAGCACAGCGTCGAATACCTGCGGGACCGAGTCGATGTCGACGCGATCCTTTTCGCCACCAATGACGATGCGCAGCAGGAGCAGGAGCGCTTGATCAGATACTGTACGGAGCAGGGGGTCAAAATTCTGATCGCCCCACCGATCGACGAGGTCATCGACGGGAAGATTATGAAGCAGTCGATCCGGGAGATCAAGATCGAAGACCTGTTAGGCCGTCCCGAGATCCGCATTTCGATGGATGAGATCATCGCCAACTTCCGCGGCAGGACGATCCTGGTTACGGGGGCGGCAGGTTCCATCGGCTCGGAGCTTTGCCGTCAGCTGGCGATGTTCGGGGTGAAGGAGCTTATCCTTTTCGACAACGGGGAGACCCCGATGCACAACCTTCGCCTGGAACTGGAGGAGCGCTATCCGGCCTTGAAATTCATCCCTGTCATCGGCGACGTCCGGATTCCCGCCCGTCTGGACTTCGTGTTCCGGACGTACCATCCGCAGGTGGTGTTCCACGCTGCGGCTTACAAACACGTCCCGCTGATGGAGGAGAACCCATGCGAGGCGGTTCTGGTGAACGTCGCGGGAACGCGCAACGTCGCTGACAAGTGCATCGAATACGATGTTGAGAAGATGGTTATGATCTCGACGGACAAGGCCGTGAACCCGACGAACGTGATGGGTTGCACGAAGCGCCTTGCGGAGATCTACGTGCAGTCGCTGGGTCTGTCGATCGAGCAGGGCCGCACGCCGGGGAAGACGCGTTTCGTCACCACGCGCTTCGGGAATGTGCTGGGCTCGAACGGTTCGGTCATTCCCCGCTTCAGGGACCAGATCTCCAAGGGCGGTCCGGTGACTGTCACGCATCCGGACATTACGCGCTTCTTTATGACGATCCCCGAGGCGTGCCGTCTGGTCATGGAGGCCGCCACGATGTCGACGGGCAATCAGATCTTCGTCTTCGACATGGGCGAATCGGTTAAGATCGCGCACCTGGCGCGGCGGATGATCTCCCTGGCGGGCTTCGAGCCGGAGAAGGACATCAGGATCGAATACACGGGTCTGCGTCCGGGGGAGAAACTGTACGAGGAGGTTCTGTCGAACAAGGAGAACACGCTTCCGACGACGCACGACCGGATCCGTATCGCCAAGGTTCGGGAGTATGACTACGGGGAGGCCTGCGGCGTTGCCGAAGAGCTGGAGACGCTGTCCCGAAAGGTGGAGATTCCCGACATGATACGGCTTATGAAGCGGACGGTACCCGAGTTCAAGTCGAAAAATTCGAGGTTCGAGGTATATGACAAATAATCTTCAAGTGCCACGATATGGCCATTGATCAGCCAGAAGTAAGTATTGCGCTGGATTATATGTAACAACCCGGTTTGTATTTAAGCAACGTTTGTTTTTAGATTGTTATTCTTTTGATTATTTAGTTTCTTGATTAGTTGCACACTTCTAACGGCGTGCTGCTACTATCTTAATCAGGCATCAAAGATATTCTTCCTGGTATTGACCATATTTTCTACGCAACAGTATTGAGGCATTATGTTTATTATCCACTGTTTGTATGAATTACGCTCCCCGATGCCCTTTTCTGCAATAGCACCATTTTCAATTCCAAATATTTAAGAAAATTTAACCATATACCTCTATTGTTATTTCTACTGTACAGGTAATCTGATTAAATCGCTTGTAAAGAGCTTTTCGTGGTGTCGTTCAATACGGCCATCAGAACCAAATTAATCCGCGAGAATATGAGAAATTTTGAAGACCTCCAAATTGCTGTAGCCGGTACCGGTTATGTCGGTTTGAGTATTGCAACTCTTTTGGCACAACACCACAAAGTGACTGCTGTTGATATTATCCCTGAAAAGGTGGAGAAGATTAACAATCGTATCTCGCCGATACAGGACGAGTATATTGAAAAATACTTCGCAGAAAAGGAACTCAACCTTACTGCAACCCTTGATGGAGCATCCGCTTATAAAGATGCAGATTTTGTAGTTATTGCTGCACCTACCAACTATGACCCTGTAAAGAACTTCTTCGATACACACCATATTGAGGATGTGATTGACCTCGTTCTTTCTGTTAATCCAAAGGCGACAATGGTAATCAAGTCAACGATTCCTGTTGGCTATTGCCGTTCACTCTATATGAAATATGCTCAAAAGTTTGCACAGATGGAACCTCTTGCAGATGGCAAACGTCGTGAGTTCCGTTTGCTGTTCTCTCCTGAATTCCTTCGAGAGAGTAAGGCACTCGAAGACAATCTCTGGCCTTCACGTATCATCGTTGGTTATCCAAAGATGATGTCAGAGGAATGGGAGGAAGAGAATGAGGCAATCCGCAAGATTCAAGGCAATCACATGGAAGAGTCTGCCGAGATATTCGCAAAGCTTCTTCAGGAAAGTGCCATCAAAGAGAATATCGACACTCTTTTCATGGGATTGAAGGAGGCCGAAGCTGTAAAACTCTTTGCCAACACCTATCTTGCTCTGCGTGTCAGCTATTTCAACGAGCTCGATACCTATGCAGAAGTGAAGGGACTTGATTCAGCTGCCATCATCCAGGGCATCGGTCTCGATCCTCGGATCGGTACTCACTATAACAATCCATCGTTCGGCTATGGTGGTTACTGTCTGCCAAAGGACACAAAGCAGTTGCTCGCCAATTATGCAGACGTGCCACAGAACATGATAACTGCTATTGTAGAGAGTAATCGTACCCGTAAGGGTTATATCGCAGATGCAGTACTTCGCAAAGCCGGTTGGTACGATTATAGCACAAATAATCAGTATGATGGCAAAAAAGAGCCTGTTACTATTGGAGTATATCGTTTGACGATGAAATTACACTCCGATAACTTTCGTAAAAGTGCCATTCAAGGCATTATGAAGCGTATCAAAGCAAAAGGTGCTAATGTGGTAATCTATGAGCCAACACTTGCTGATGGTGAAAACTTTTTCGGGTCACTGGTAGTGAACAACCTTGCTAAATTCAAGGCTCTGTCTAATGTAATTATTGCAAATCGTTTTGATGATTACTTGAGTGATGTGGAGGAGAAAGTTTATACACGTGATATATTTCGTCGCGATTAATTGCATGATTTGATAATAATAATCCATAGTGTATTTGAGAAGTGCATGTGCTTAAGTAATTGGTATTTATATTGTTGTGTTTAACGGTCAACTGTGTGGAATTGATTGGCATAATTTTATAGAGCGATCTAATTCTGAATTCCTTAAAAATTTCGTATAGTCTCATCGGATCATGAAGTAGTCGCAGAGTTGCGAGAATGGTTCCGATACATTTTCGGCAATGGCGATATTTGGATGCTGCTGGCAATAATCGTATTGATTGCGTTGCGTAGGTATTTTCCCCAATAATATGGCTACTCTTGAATAGATTTAACTATGCGTCGGCACTCAAATACCCTTGGTCTCCCGGTAAGATACGATGATTGTAAAGTTCTTTGACATTTTGATAAATAATGCAACATCGTGAATCGCTTCCTTGTAAACAGGGAAGTGCGAATTATGGCTGATCCCTATCATTTCTAACACATGCTATGTACGAGCAAACGTCTATTCCAAGGTTCTGTCAAGCACTTGTGAAGCATATTTGTATAGACACAATATTCTGTGATGGAGTTGTAAGCCCACGTTAATCTGAACTTTCAAACTATCGGTCAGCCTTCGAAATAGCTGACATCCTGAGTCAAGGATTTCAGCCGGTGAGAATAACGTTTTATGGATTCATGCTAACTGCACGATGGTTAATTAATAACAATAAAAAGTTAATATGAGCATCTTTACAGGTAAGACCCTTATGATTACCGGAGGGACAGGTTCATTCGGTAATGCAGTATTGAATCGTTTCTTGAAGACTGATATTGCAGAAATCCGTATTTTCTCTCGTGATGAGAAGAAACAGGATGATATGCGTCATGAATATCAGATAAAGTATCCTGATGTTGCGCACAAAATCAAGTTCTTTATCGGTGATGTACGAAGTCTTCAGTCATGTCGAAATGCTATGCCTGGTGTTGACTATATTTTTCATGCAGCAGCCTTAAAGCAAGTTCCTTCCTGTGAGTTTTTCCCAATGGAAGCCGTAAAGACTAATGTAATTGGCACAGACAATGTCCTTACTGCTGCTATTGAGGCAAAGGTTGGTGCAGTAATCTGTCTTTCAACGGATAAAGCAGCGTATCCAATTAATGCGATGGGTATCACCAAAGCCATTGAGGAGAAAATCGCAGTAGCAAAGAGCCGTTATTCCGGCGACACCAAGATCTGCTGTACTCGCTATGGCAACGTAATGTGCTCACGTGGTTCTGTTATTCCACTTTGGATCGAACAGATCCGCAACGGCAACCCGATTACACTGACCGAACCTAAAATGACCCGCTTCATCATGTCGCTCGAAGAAGCCGTTGATCTCGTCCTCTTCGCCTTCGAACATGGCCAGAACGGAGATATACTTGTTCAGAAGGCGCCTGCTTGTACTATTCAGACTCAAGCAGAGGCTGTATGCGAACTTTTCGGTGGTAAGAAGGAAAATATCAAGGTTATCGGTATTCGTCATGGTGAGAAACTGTACGAGACTCTCCTGACTAACGAAGAGTGTGCCAAGGCAGAGGATATGGGAGATTTCTATCGTGTGCCAGCCGACAATCGCTCTCTTAATTATGACAAGTTCTTTACAGAGGGCGATAATAAACGTTGTGAACTTAAAGAGTTCAACTCTGATAACACTCGTCGCCTGAACCTTACGGAAACTAAAGTTAAGATTGCCGCTCTTGAGTATGTTCAGAACGAATTGAACGGTATTTTTAATCTTGCTAAATAGAATAAATGAAGGTTTTGGTTACAGGGGCAAAAGGTTTTGTCGGTAAAAATCTTTGCTCTCAACTCAATAACATCAGGGAAGGCAAGGCTCGCTGGTACGAAGGTGTACAGGTAGATGAAGTCTTCGAGTATGACCTTGGTAATACCCAGGAAGAACTTGACCGCTTTTGTGCTGAAGCTGATTTTGTTTTCAACCTTGCCGGTATCAACCGTCCACAGAATCAGGAAGAGTTCATGCAAGGCAATTTCGGTTTTGCCGGCGTCCTGCTTGACACACTGAAGGCACATAAAAACAGCTGTCCCGTGATGCTCTCTAGCTCTGCCCAAGCTTCCCTCACTGGTCGTTTTGGCAATTCTGAATATGGTTGTAGCAAGAAAGCTGGTGAAGACCTCTTTCTCCAGTACGGACGGGAAATAGGGGCCAAAATGCTCATCTACCGCTTCCCAAACCTTTTCGGTAAGTGGTGTCGTCCTAATTATAATAGTGCCATTGCTACCTTCTGTAACAATATTGCCAATGATCTCCCAATTCAGGTTAACGACCGCAGTGTAGAGATGGAAGTCCTTTACATTGATGATCTGGTAGATGAAATGCTTGGAGCCCTCATCGGCAAGGAACATCGTTGTGAGTTCGAAGGTCTCAACGTTGTTCCAACTGCTGGAGGAAAATATTGCTTTTGTCCCGTTACCCACAGAACCACTCTCGGAGAGATTGTGGACATCATCAATAAATGCGCTGTTTCTGTAAATCCACCAAAGAGTAAGGTGCAGACCGCAATGGCTGTGCCTCAAGGCAGCCTCGAATACAAGCTTATGACTACCTACCTCAGCTACCTGCCTCGGCACAAAGTTATCCACGACCTCAAAATGAACGTTGATCAGCGTGGTTCATTTACTGAACTTATTCATACGCTCAATAATGGTCAGGTTTCCATCAACATCAGCAAGCCTGGTATTACAAAGGGAGAACATTGGCACAACAGCAAGTGGGAAACTTTTATCGTAGTGGCCGGACATGGTCTTATTCAACTTCGTGAGGAGGGTACCAACGAGATCTGGAATTATGAAGTAAGCGGCGAGAAGATTCAGGCCGTCCACATGCTTCCAGGCTATACTCACAACATCATTAACTTAAGTGAAACCGAAGACTTGGTGACAGTAATGTATTGCAATGAGGTATTCAACCCCAATCGAGCAGATACCTATTTTGATCCAGTCGAAAAGGAATAAACTATGGCTGTTAAAACTCCCAAATTTGATTATAGCGACGTTAAGTGGCAGAAAAACGGTAAGTTGAAACTGATCATTATTGTCGGCACTCGCCCTGAAATTATCCGTCTTGCTGCTGTCATCAACAAGTGTCGCAAGTATTTTGATGTTATCCTCGCTCACACAGGCCAAAACTATGATTACAACCTGAATGGAGTGTTCTTCAAGGATCTCAAATTGAAGGATCCTGAGGTTTATATGGATGCAGTAGGAGATGATCTTGGTGCTACCTGCGGTAATATCATCAACTGCTCATACAAACTTTTTGTTCAGACAAAACCTGAAGGTGTCCTTGTTCTTGGTGATACTAACTCTTGTTTGAGCGTGATTGGGGCTAAACGTCTTCATATTCCTATTTTCCATATGGAGGCAGGTAACCGTTGTAAGGACGAATGTCTTCCAGAGGAAACAAACCGCCGTATCGTTGATATCATTTCTGACGTTAATATGGCTTATTCAGAGCATGCACGTCGTTATCTTGCGGAATGTGGACTTCCTCGTGAGCGTACATACGTGACCGGTTCTCCTATGGCAGAAGTGCTTCGCGGGAATCTTGTAGAAATTGAGGCATCAGATATACACCAGCGTCTTGGATTGGAGAAAGGCAAATACATTCTCCTCTCTGCTCATCGTGAGGAGAATATTGATACAGAGAAGAATTTCACCTCTCTTTTCACCGCTATTAATAAGATGGCAGAAAAGTATGATATGCCAATTCTCTACAGTTGCCATCCACGGTCGCGCAATCGTCTGGCTGCATCTGGATTCCAACTCGATCCACGCGTGCAGATTCAGCAGCCTCTTGGGTTTAATGATTATAATTGCTTGCAAATGAATGCTTTCTGCGTGGTGTCCGATTCGGGTACACTTCCCGAGGAAAGTTCTTTCTATGCTTCGATTGGTAAGCCAATTTCTGCTGTCTGTATTCGTACATCAACAGAGCGCCCGGAAGCTCTCGATAAAGCGTGCTTTATTTTGAGCGGTATCGATACCAAGGGACTTCTTCAGTCTATTGACCTTGCTGTCCAAATGACTGCAAATGGCAACCATGGTATTCCGGTACCTGACTATGTCGATGATGTATCCAGCAAGGTTGTCAAGATCATTCAGAGCTACGTTGGTGTAGTAAATAAGATGGTATGGCGTAAGGATGTGTTATAACTACATTGGCAGGCATATAATCGTGCACGTGAGAAATAGAAAGGGATAATATATGAAAAAAATAATGTTAGTCTTCGGAACGAGACCAGAGGCAATCAAGATGTGTCCGTTGGTGAAGGAGTTTCAGAAGCGTTCAGAGGAGTTTGAGACTATCGTATGCGTAACCGGCCAGCATCGTGAAATGCTTGATCAGGTGCTCAAAATCTTTGAGGTTACTCCAAACATCGACCTCAACATCATGAAACAGGGCCAGGATCTTACCGATGTGACAGCACACGTGCTCACAGGGCTTCGTGATGTGTTCAAGGAGTGTCGTCCTGATATAGTGCTCGTACATGGTGATACCACTACTTCAACCGCAGGTGCTCTTGCTGCATTCTATGCCCAGATTCCCGTAGGTCACGTAGAGGCAGGTCTCCGCACTCACAACATATACAGTCCTTGGCCAGAGGAAATGAACCGTCAGATTACCGGTCGTATCGCTACCTACAATTTCTCACCGACACCACTCTCCGAGAAGAATCTCCTTGACGAAAAGGCTCATGGCAATATCTACGTAACGGGCAACACGGTTGTTGATGCCCTCCATATGGTAGTTGACAAGCTCAAGACCGATGAGACTCTTGCTAAAGAGCAGGATAACGTACTTGCACAAGCTGGTTACGATGTTGCAAGACTTTCAAACGGAAAGAAACTTGTCCTTATCACAGGCCATCGTCGTGAAAACTTCGGCGACGGCTTCATTCGTATGGTGACCGCCATGAAGGACCTTTCAGAAAAGTATTCTGAGGTTGATTTCGTTTACCCAATGCACCTCAATCCAAATGTGCGCAAACCAATTCACGAGGTGTTTGGTGAAGACCTCACCCGTCCAAACTTCTTCTTTATCGAACCTCTTCAGTATCTCGAGTTCGTTCACCTCATGAGCATGGCTACTATTGTCCTTACCGACTCTGGTGGAATTCAGGAGGAGGCGCCAGGTCTTGGCAAGCCAGTTCTTGTGATGCGCGATACCACCGAGCGCCCTGAAGCTCTTGCGTCTGGTACTGTACATCTTGTAGGTACCGATTATGATAAAATCATGAATGAGGTCAGTATACTCCTCGACGATGCAGCCGCATATGAGAAGATGAGCAAGGCTGTAAATCCTTATGGTGATGGTCAGGCATGCCGCCGAATTGCAGACGTTCTTGCCGACAAAGAGACAGATCGTTATGGCGTGAAATAATCAACAAGATAATTAAAATAATACTTAATAATATGATTAATGTAATTGGATTGGGGTACATTGGGCTTCCGACTGCCCTTATGATGGCTTCTCACGGAGTGGAAGTTATCGGGACTGACTATAATAAGCAGCTTGTTGACACCCTTAACGCAGGTCACACGACCTTCAAGGAGGACGGCCTCGACGAACTCTTTCAAAATGCCCTCAAAGCAGGTATCAAGTTCACCACCGAGTACCAGAAGACAGATATGTACATTGTCTCTGTTCCAACTCCATACGACAAGTTCTCAAAGAAAGTTGACGCTTGCTATGTAGTAACAGCTGTTAAGGAAGTGATGAAAGTTTGTCTTAAAGGTGCAACCGTAGTTATAGAATCAACCGTTAGCCCTGGTACTATCGACAAATTCGTGCGTCCTATCATCGAGGAGAATGGCTTCGTGATTGGCGAAGACATCAACCTTGTGCATGCACCTGAACGCATCATCCCTGGCAATATGGTTTACGAGTTGATCCATAACAATCGTACCGTAGGTGCTGACTCTCGTGAGATTGGCAAGAAAGTGAAGTCTTACTATGCCAGTTTCTGCCAAGGCGATATCGTAGTTACCGATATTCGTACAGCTGAGATGACTAAAGTCGTTGAAAATACCTTCCGTGCTGTCAATATCGCCTTCGCCAACGAGCTTGCACGCATCTGCCGTCACGACGCCATGGACGTATACGAGATTATCCGTATCTGCAATATGCACCCACGTGTCAATATCCTCCAGCCAGGTCCAGGTGTAGGTGGTCACTGCATCTCTGTTGATCCTTGGTTCCTCGTAGGCGACTATCCTCAGCTCGCAAAGGTAATCGATGAGTCAATGAAGACCAACGATTCGCAGCCTGCTTTCGTTCTCAACCGCATCTATGAAATCATGGAGGAGAACAACATCACCGACAACCGCAAGGTAGGTCTCTATGGCCTTACCTACAAGGAAAATGTCGACGATTATCGCGAGTCACCAGCTCTCCAGATGCTCGAGGCTCAAGAGCGTCACCTTGCGCGGCCTCTTTGCTGCTACGATCCGTTCCTCGAGGAGCACAAGATTGCCGAGAACCAATACAACAACTTCGATGAGTTCCTGAACGATATGGATATGATAATTGTATTGATTAAGCACCAGCACATTCTCGACAACGAAGAGCGCCTGAAAGGCAAGGTCATTCTCGACTGTTGCAATATGCTGCATAAGATTGAGAAGATATACCACATTTGATGATAAGTGCAAATATATGATTATAAGAAATTTGCATGAAATGAGGGGGCGATAGTTCTCCCCGTCTATAATGCTGAAGAATATATTACGGATTGCCTGGATTCCATTCTCGCGCAAACTTATCCATACTGGAAAGCATATTGCATCAATGATGGATCGAAAGATAATACAGCATCCATTCTTGATGACTATGCAAAGAAGGATGCGAGAATCAGAGTCTTTCATACACCCAATGCAGGAGCGGCAAGTGCAAGAAACTTTGCTTTGAACAAAATAGAAGATGAAGAATGGATTTCATTCATAGACGCAGATGACTACATCGGACCTTCTATGTATGAATCCATTTTCAAAGCAATCGGAAATGAGCATATCGACTATGTGAGATTGTTCAGTCGTCGTACACCGCAAAGATATAATCCACAAGCCGTCAATTCTGATGAAAGCAAGAATGTTAATTATAAGATAGTCACAAGAGAAGAATATTTTGTCAATGAGAGTGTAGGAGGTTATACTCACAGCCTTTTCGTCAAAAAGGGTATTGTAGATGACCATCAGGTTTCGTTCCCTGAAAAGATGGTAATGTTAGAGGATCAGGCATTTTCAATAGCGTGTGCGACCCATGCAAAGAAGATTCTGATACTCGATCAGCCGAGAAATTATTTCTATTATTCTGGTAACGAATCTTCGATAACAAGAACGTCAAAAGATACAAGTGACGACATCATTCGATGTATAAATATTGTGTACAAAGCTTTCTTGGCAACAGGTTCAACGGCGATCATCAATGATTATTTCTACAGCAAGTACTTACCGGTTAAACTGGATTCTTTATACAGCAAGCGGCTTCATTACAGGCATATAAAGCTAACAGAGAGGCTCTTGCCAGAGATAAAATTACGTATCGGAAGACTCTCGTTTAAGACAAAAATAAAGTACATTATTGTCAAAATATTCAGATTGATATAAACATAATAGAATGCAGAAAGATAAGACCCGACTTAACTCAATAAGGGTGACGACTGCCGGAATTTCGGGGGGGGGGAATTCGCATAGAATCAGTTATTTAGATGTTGTGAAAGGTGCGCTGATAATCTTGCTCGTGTTTGCACATTTCAGGTCGGCACTCAATAGAACTGATTTTAAGAATGATTATTTCGAATATGTGTATGGATGGAATTCTATTTTCACGTGTTTCTACATGCCGGCATTTTTCTTAATTTCCGGCTATTGCTCGAACTTCAGGAAAGACCCCAAGACATTTCTTAAATCCTTACTTAAAAGTTTAGTCCTTCCGCTTTTTGCACTATCATTGGTGAATGACACTATGTATGCTTTGATGGTGACTCATCAAGACATTTCCACAACTTTATTGAAAACAATAAAGAGTGGTGGTACACTATGGTTCATTCAGGCTCTTGTCATTGCTAAAGTAATTTGCTACAGTATTCAAAAGGTCACTGATGCTCTAATTATTATGCTTATCGCTACATTCGTCTTATTGATAGCAGGAGTGGCTTTGAACCAATTCAATCTCGGAAGCAATCCGTTCTATTATCAACACGGATTGGTAGCATCTTTCTTCGTAGCTCTTGGCCTCTTTCTCAAAGAAAATCAGTCGATCTACGAGAAAGCATTGAAGTATTGTTTGTATTCATATCCTTTGTTGGCATTGATCAACTTCTGGCGCAGCCCAAATATCACGGCCTCTCTATCGGTTTCACTCAAGACCATACCTCTCTTCTTAATACTTTCAGTCTGCGGAACTTTGTTCCTCATAGTAATATGTAAGAAGATAAAAAAGTGCAGTTTCCTTGAATTTTGGGGCCAAAACAGTCTGGTGGTATATGCACTTCACTTTGCTCCTCTGGTATACTTTTTCAAATTGTTTTACGCTTGGATACAGCCAATAAGCATACTATCCTTCGTCGGCGCTTTGTTATTGCTGTTAACAACCGAATACATGTTATGCTGCCTTCTAATGAAATTATTCCAGTATAAACCATTCAAGTGGTTGTTAGGGCGTTATTAAAAAAGAAAATGAGATGAATTCAATCAAGAAAGTTATCAAAGTATTAATTCCTTTCTACTCATCATTCGTTAAATCTGCAAGTTCAGGAGTGCATAATCAGTCCTATTGGAATTATATAAGGTTCAGGTTAATAGGTAGTTGTGGTAGAGGGGGGGGGTATTATCCAGTTCATCCGACATGTACGATTGCAAATGCAAGAAAGGTCTATGTGGGTTGTAACGCATCAATAGCACGGCCGGGATGCTATATACAAGGAGCAGGAACAGTTCATTTCGGAGATTATGTGCAGTTAGCGCCAAATGTAGGAATCTTGAGTGCTAATCATGATTTGTATGATCAGAGGAAATATAATGCAGCTCCGATAGTGATAGGGGATTACTCATGGATAGGCATGAATAGCATTGTTACAGCAGGTGTTGTTTTGGGACCAAGGACAATCGTGGCAGCGGGAGCTGTAGTAACCAAAAGTTTTCCTGATGGCTTTTGCATATTGGCAGGAGTGCCTGCCAAAGTCGTCAAGTATCTCGACAAGGAGTGTTTTCAACCTTGGCATTTAGAAAATGAATATTACGGATATATTCCGAAGGAGAAATTCGAATCCGTAAGAACGAAGTATTTAGATATATAGAATGTCGCTCGGGCAAACATCAAATTCCAAACAAGCCGCTTGGGTGGCTATTGGCAGTTTCTTTTCATTCATTGTAAGTATCATCAGTTCTATGATCCTGAGTCGATTTTTCGACAAAGGAGACTACGGAACCTACAAACAGGTGATGTATGTGTATAGCACTCTGCTTGCAGTATTTACACTTGGTCTGCCTAAAGCATATGCATACTTTCTGCCAAAATACGCGACAAACTATTCAAGGGATATCATATCCAAGGTAACGAAGATCTTTTTTATTCTTGGAGCAGCATTCTCTCTATTTCTCCTGTGTTGTGCAGGCCCGATAGCATCCGTAATGAACAATCCGGATCTGAGGTCGGCATTGATCGTGTTTTCTCCAACACCATTTCTTCTGTTGCCTACAATGGGACTGGATGCTATTTACGCATCTTTTCGCAAGACTAAGTATTTGGCATATTACACGATAGCTACCAGAATTCTGACTATTATATGCATTGTTTTTCCGGTGGTTATTTTCTCAGGAAACTATATATGCGCTATTATTGGATTTGATATTGCTTCTCTGATAACGTTCTTCCTCGCTCTCTATTTGAAATCTTGGCCAGTAAAAGATGTAGAGCATCAAAAGAGTTCATTGACATATAAGGAGATATTCAAGTTTGCACTCCCGCTTTTATACGCATCCTTATGGGGCGTGATCATATCGTCGGCAACCCAGCTTTTTATTAGTAGATATTTCGGTAACGAGACTTTTGCAGAGTTTTCGAATGGATTCATGGAGCTACCATTGGTAGGAATGATATTGGGCTCTATATCCGCCGTTCTCCTCCCGGTTTTCTCTGGAATGGACAAAGGAAATGGAATGAGCAATGAGACTCTGGTTGTTTGGAACTCAGCTCTCTTGAAGTCCGCAAAACTCATTTTTCCGATGCTGATTTTTAGCGTCTTCTTCGCTGAACCGATTATGACCTGTATGTACGGAGATATATATGCTCAATCATCAATATACTTTGTCATTAAGAATTTGAGCGGACTATTTTATATTATTCCATTTTATCCGATCATTCTTGCTATTGGTAAGACTAACTCTTATGCCAATGCGCACATGATAGCAGCATTTATGATTGTAATAGCAGAATACGTCGTATGTAAAACTTTTGATTCTGCGGTTTATGTTGCGATAACTTCAGAGTTGTGCAATCTGGTTAAAATCTGGCTCTTGCTGCGTGTTATTGCAAACTATGCACACATGAAGATTACAGAGCTGTTGCCACCAAAGCCGATGACGATACTAATTATGATTTCGGCTTTAGCGTCATTACCACCATTTCTTCTTTTAGACTTTCTAAACATGAATAAGTTCATTGTGTTGTTTGTCTGCTTGGGATTTTTTTTGGTAGATTACTATGTGCTTTGTTGGATTTGCAAAGTTACTTATCGAGATATTGCAGGTGGGTTCTTAAAGAACAAATCAAGACTAAATGCAGTTGTGAAAATTTTACCATAAAAATCATACTTAATTGATGGTAGGCAATAATAATAGAGGAGAAAAATTCATATTGTTCCTCATAAATCCATTCATTTCAGCAATAACATCGATAAAAGATATTAGAGATGGAGTATCACACTGGTTCTTATATTTATGGTTTTTAGTGTTTGGTGTCGCTTTCTGTGCAGTAAGTGAGGCTGCGGATTCTTTTAGATATGTAGAAGATTTTTTAGTAGAATATAGCTATACCTGGTCTCAATATGTATTAGAGATCAATGAGTATTTCGCGTTTGAGTCGAATATCAAGGATATTTATACGTTGACGGTGAATTTCCTTGTTGGACGATTCTCCGATAATTACCATTGGACCTACCTAATATATGCAGCAGTCTTCGGTTTCTTTTACATCAAGTCGCTGAAGATATTCTTACGCCATAATAAGGTAAGTAATAACATAGTATTCTATGTATTGCTTTTCATGTTCTGTTATAGTAATCCTATATACAATATCAATGGAGTGCGTTTCTGGACGGCAGCCTGGATAGGTGTATATGTTGCGCTCAATTTTTTTGTCGAAAAAGATTATAAGAAGATTGTACTTCTGTTGCTGATGCCATTAATTCATGGGGCTTCAGTCGTCTGGGTGGTAATTATGGCAATTGCATTATTGTTGAGCCGATTCCAGAGTGTGACAATAGTACTTTTTATTGCTTCGTCCTTTGTATCTGCAGTTTCCTATTTGAATGTATTAAACGACTATTCTTTTCTATTGCCACAATTCATGCAAAATCAGATATGGTCGTATACAGAGTCAGAGATGGCGTTGGAGCGAATGAGTGGTGTGAGTGAATATGGGGCTGCTTATGCAGACTTCTTGATTGCATTGCCCGGATATTTTCATATACTATTGTCTTTTTTACTTATTATCAATCGCAGGAAGATAAACCGGAATCCACATGCGGGTCATCTATTGACTATCATGCTTGCATTGGCAGCTATAACCAACTTCCTTTCTGGAATTCCATCGATGGGGAGATTTCAATATTTTGTAATTCCATTCTTGGTTATTGTTTGGGCGCAGAACTATGAAATCTTAAAGAAATATGATAAATACTTCTATGTAGTTCCGTTCATTTATGCTTACTCTCTTCTTTATTGGTATCGACGAATGAGCGCTATTACCGAACTTTATCTATACGCATTTCCAGCTCCATTAACAGTAATAAAATATCTTTTCTTATGAAGATCTTGATTATATCAAATCATGCATATCCCGCACAGGGGCCTCGAGCGTTTCGCACGACTGAACTCTCTGAACAACTTGTGAAGATGGGGCATGAAGTGATTCTCTATACGGTTCACGGCAAATATGACTATACCCAATATGTCAAAGATACGGGAGTAATCAGACGCGACATAAATCCGAAATTTGCGACAGCCGCTAATGATGAGACAAAGAGATACAATCACTTTGATAAGTTTATGTTCCACTTTTTCCATCGTTTATTAATGTGGCCTCAATGCGAATTCCATTTTTCAGTAGGGAAGATTATCAAAGAAAATCCGAATATGGATATGCTGATTACCATTGCATATCCACATTCAATTCATTCCGGGGCTGCCCGTGCCAAAAAACTCTATCCAGAAATTTTCCCAAAGACCTGGATTTGCGATTGCGGAGACCCGTTTATGCTCAATCCGTTTATCAAAGCACCAAAATTCATGAAGCGTTTTGAGGATATGTGGTGCTCAATGTGTGATTATATTGCAGTACCTACCAAGGAGAGTTATAAGGGCTACTACGAGCGGTATTGGGGTAAGATCCGAGTGATCCCTCAAGGTTTTGATATCTCAAAGACTCCAATTGCGGAGTACAAAAAGAATGTTGTTCCTACCTTTCTCTTTATGGGGTCTATATATCCTGGTGTTCGCGATCCTCATTCATTTATGGACTATCTCCTAAAGTTTAATAAGCCTTATAGATTTATTATGATGATGCGCACTCCTCTTGAAGAAAAGTATGTAAAGGAGTCTAACGGTCAGATAGAGTACATCACAGGCAAAGGTCGCGAGGACGTGGTATGGGAGTGTAGTAAGGCAGACTTTCTGATCAACGTCACAAATCCATCGATGGTCCAAACTCCAAGTAAGTTGATTGATTATGGCATAGCAGGCCGCCCTGTGCTGGATGTGACGAATGATTTCTCTGACGCTTCTGCTTTCTTGAAGTTCTATGAAGGAGATTATTCGGGCGAGCGTAAGGTTGACTTCTTGGATAACTATCGAATCGAGAATGTTGCTCGTCGGTTTGTTGAATTAGAGAAATAGTGCGCTATGAGAATTAAAGGAAAAGAAATCAAGATAAAGCAGATATTCTATTTGGTTTTGTACTATGGCTTCGCTCGGTATTTACCTAAATCCAACACATTTGGCAATATAGGGGGTGAAATTCGTTACCTAATTTGTAAACAGATATTTAAGAGGTGTGGGAAGCATGTGAACATTGAGCGTAAAGCTTATTTTGCTTCAGGAGTAGATATTGAGATTGGCGACTATTCCGGTATCGGAATAAATGCCCAAATCCCCAACGGAACAATCATAGGGGATTATGTAATGATGGGCCCCAATTGCTTTATTCTCGATGTTAATCATGATGTCTCTGATGTGTCTCTACCAATGGCATTACAAGGAAGTACAGAAAAAAAGACTACTCAAATAGGTAATGATGTATGGATTGGCAGAGATGTACATATGACTCCTGGAAGAACTATTGCAGACGGATCCATCATAGCAATGGCATCAGTTCTAACCAAGGACTTTCCGCCGTATTCCGTTGTAGGTGGAAATCCTGCAAAACTAATAAAAAGTAGAAAATAGGTGAAAATACTATTAGCGACCTCATCCGTAACACCTAATGCGGGCATTCCTTCCTTCAATAGAGAGCTTTGTCGCCTTTTGAATGTGGAGAATGAGATGCATTTATTGGTCGATGAAAATATTGAGTCGTATAGAGGATATGCAAAGATATATTCTATAACCGGAATCAATATCTATAATTTTGAAGATGCGTCTGAACTTCTGAACAAATTGCAGGTTGAGAACTATGATGTGATAATCAATAGTAATTCACATATCATGTCGTTGTTAGCGGCATTTGTAGATGATAAGACACGTTTGATTACAGTATCTCATTCATTGGGTACAATGGATTGCGATAATGCAGCCTTCAATAACGAGTATATTGACAATATTATAGCATTGTCCAGCAGTTGTAAGGATTACATCAGCCATCGCTTCGGTATAAAGAATAACGACAAAATCAAGGTAGTGTTCAATTCTGTTGCAGATAACCCTGAAGCAGAGGCTATGAAAAAGTCCAAGATGGCAGCTGACAAAGTAAAGATTGTTTTTGCCGGAGGGTCTGCAGCAAGCAAATCTCCAGACCTTGTGGTTCCTATTGTACATAAGTTGTGTAAAACAGACTTGCCTTTCGAGTTCTATTGGTTAGGTATTACGACTCCTCCGCTTAAGAAATTCCAACCGTTTGATGATATTCGCCAGGTATTGCCAGAAGATGAAAGAGTGATAGTAGCTGGTCTTATCCCTCAACAGAAAGCAGCGGAAATCATAGCCTCATGTAATGTATTCCTTGCTCCTTCTCGAAGAGAAGGTTTTCCAATGGCTTTGTTGGAGGCAATGAGAATAGGTTGTATTCCCGTAGTGTCAGACTTCAAAATTGCAAATCAGGAGATTATTCGAAACGGAATAAATGGCTACGTTATCCCTCACAAGGATGTAAAGGCATTTGTTGATCGGCTTTCTGATATTGTTAAGAATCATGAGAACTATAAGAGAGTATATGA
This sequence comes from Alistipes sp. AF14-19, assembly GCF_003461645.1. Classification (NCBI taxonomy): domain Bacteria; kingdom Pseudomonadati; phylum Bacteroidota; class Bacteroidia; order Bacteroidales; family Rikenellaceae; genus Alistipes; species Alistipes sp. AF14-19. The sequence continues at coordinate 494,177 of NZ_QTXM01000001.1, read as the reverse complement.
AGAGTCCTATAAAACTTTTATTGAGGAGTTGAGTTTCCCCGTTTGGAGAAAGCATATTCACTCTGTTATAATTGAGAATTCTGCAACTCATAAGCAAAGGACGGCAATAACAAAGTCTGCATTTAGAAAGGTCGTGTGGCGTTTCAAAATGCTCGATAAATGCAATCTCATCGAAAATCACATGAAAGAAGTTTTGCCTTGTGCAATCAAATTCTACATGTATTATACCAAACTAAATTAATATGCCAGTAGTTGAAGATAAAGGCAATTGGAGAAGCCAGTTGAATTCTAAATTAGCGAACATTATCGCTAATGTGTTGGGACAGCGCGTGAATTACACTATCCGTTATTATCGTCACCGTGGACATCTGCCTAATTTCAAGCATCCTAAAGATCTGTCGGAGAGAATCCTTTCATCAATGCTCTCGAAGGATTTCTTGAAGTATGCGGATTATGCAGATAAAGTGAAGGTGCGTGAGTATGTGAAGGCGAAGGGGCTTGAAGGGATTCTCCTGAAGCAGTTTGGTGCTTGGGAGAATGCCAGTCAGATTCCTTTTGACCAACTGCCTAACCGCTTCATCCTAAAAGCAAATAACGGTAGTGGTGGACACTATATTTGTACTGATAAGTCAAAGATAGATATTCTTACTGTCGTCAAGAATATGGATGCAACTCTTCTGGAAGTCTCACATCTTCGTAATACAGAGCCTCATTATTGCGCCATTAAGCCGATGATTCTAGCAGAGGAACTGATGGGTGATGGTGCTACTCTTCCTACTGACTATAAGTTCCACTGCATCAAAGGCAAGGTGGCAGATGTATTCGTGGTATGCGGGCGTGAGTCCGGAGCTAAATATTGCACATTGGACACTAACTGGCAACAACTCCCTTACACCAAGCCTGAATTTATGCCAGCAAGCATGCCGCCAAAACCTGAACACTTGAAAGAGATGGTAACCCTTGCAGAAACACTCTCCAGCGACTTCGAATTTGTCAGAGTAGATCTCTACGATTTCGATGGAAAGATTTATTTCGGTGAGCTGACATTCAGCCCGTGGGGTGGCATCATGAATTCATACTCGAACGAGGGGGTAGAAATCCTCGGGCGTAAGTTTGACGAATAATCTTCAGTATGAAGTTTATTTTTTGTGGCGATTTCGTAAGCCAAGATCCTAAAAGCATACAGGTTGACCTGCGACTACAGAATTTGTTTAAAGATGCAGATTATGTGGCAGTCAATTTTGAAGCCCCTGTGAGAGGTGTGGGAAAGCCGATATGCAAAAGTGGTCCTTCGTTGACTCAATCAGAAGACTCTCCAGCATTCATTGAAAATCTTGGCGTCAATATTATCATGCTGGCGAACAATCACATGATGGATCAAGATCAGGAAGGATGTGAGGCGTCTATTAAGGCATTCAAGGGTGAAACACGTATCATTGGTGCAGGCTGTTTTGATGATGCATACCGTCTGCATGTTATAGAGAAAGATGGTGTTAAGGTTGGCCTCTTATGTTTTGTTCATAAGGAGTTTGGTGCTTTAGGGCTTGATGCAACGTCATTGGATTACGGTACTGCATGGATCAATCATCCTATGGTAAATAAGACCATCCTGAATGCAAAGAAGGTGTGTGATGTTTTGGTTGTGCTTCCTCATGCAGGTGTGGAAGATATGGTCGTTCCTCTTCCAGAGTGGAGAGCTCGCTACAGGGAGTTTGTCGACATGGGAGCCGATGCAGTTATCGCATCTCATCCACATACTCCACAAGGATGGGAAGAGTACAAGGGGAAAATGATCTATTACAGCCTTGGCAACTTTTTCTTCCAACTCTTCTCTAGTCAGCATGGAGCAAATTGGTATAAGGGTTTGGTAGTTGAGATGAACATCGATGAGAACAAGAATCTTTCCTTCGATGTGCATAATACAAAATTCTCAAAATTTAGTCTTGAACATGATGAAAGTATGGAATGTAAGAAGTACAATGACTACTTGTGCGAACTCTTGAGCAATGAAGACAAGTATTGGGATTATTTGAATAGGGACCTCAAAGCTCTTTGGCCAGAATATAAACTCTACCTGCTCAGAGGTTTGGCAGCGATTGCTCCAACTACCAACATACACGTTCTTTCTCATGCAGCCTATGGTTTGCTGAAAGGTCCGGATATCCCGATGATGCTCAATAATTTTCAATGCGAAAGCCATCGGTGGGCAATTGAGAGGATGTTAAGAATGCAGTAACATCAAATATAGATTTCTAATAGCATAAGTGGATGCGACACATTGCAATTCGATGCTGTCTGCCAAAGCCGAAATAGAAATGTAATTATATGGCAAAGAAAATTGCGATGCTCTTCCCTTATGCACCATCATATAGGGAAGCGATATATAAGTTGATGGACAAAGAACTGGATGTGGATTGGTTCTTCTGTGGTAATGCGAAGCGTAATCTGAAGTTGTTCGATTACTCTTTGCTCAAGCATTGTGACCTATCCATGGAAGAGACGAAAGTTCTAGGCACAGTCGTGTACTATAAAGGAATCAAGAAGCTAAACCTTCAGCGGTATGACGCTATTATTTGCCCAGGAGTTATTCGAAGTTTATCTGAGTGGTGGCTCCTTCAGAGAATGGGAAAGGGTATGAATTATTCCAAGATTTATCTATGGACTCATGGATGGTATGGCAAGGAATCTCGTTTTCAAAAGATCGTCAAAAAATTTTTCTTCAAAAAGGTGGATGGTTTCTTCTTATATGGAAACTATGCCAAAAGTGAAATGATTAAGAATGGCTTCGATGCTAGAAAACTTCATGTTATTAGGAACTCGCTTGATTACGATAAGCAGTTGGAACTTCGCAATAGCATAGTTGAGTCTAATATTTACAAAGAGCATTTCAAGAATGACTTTCCAACAGTCGTCTTCATTGGCCGTTTAACTTCCGTCAAGAAACTTGATCAGATTGTAAAGGCCGTAGGCATTCTCAAGCAAAAGGGCGAGAACTATAATATCGCTTTTGTTGGGGATGGTGAAATGCGTCAATTATTGGAAGCAGAAGTTGCTAAATATCAACTTCGGGATAATACGTGGTTCTACGGTGCATGCTTCGATGAGAAAACGAATGCCGAACTCATATATAATGCAGACCTTTGTGTAGCTCCTGGCAATATCGGACTTACAGCGATGCATGTGCTGATGTTCGGTTGTCCTGCTATTTCCCACAATAACTTTAAGCGGCAGATGCCTGAGTTTGAGTCAATCATTCCTGGGCAGACGGGTGACTTCTTTGAATATGACAACGTTGATGACCTTGCTCGTAGTATCTCGCGGTGGTTTGCTTTAAAAAGCGGGTGCCGTGAGGAGGTTCGTAAGACATGCTACAAGGAGATTGATGACTATTGGAATCCACACTATCAGTTGAATCTCATTAAAAAAGTGTTTGAGGGTAAATGAAATCAATGGATATTAAATACTTGATTTTTAATGATATGTCTCGATGTGATGGGGGCCTTCGCGCGCATCTTTCGTAACGTCTTTCTCGCAAGGAACTCCAGTCTAAAATTTATTTTTTGGTTCAGGTGCTGTAAGTCAAATAATCGCGTTATTCGCACATTTGCAAAGATTCAACGAGTTAGACTAACAAGAAAGTACGGTGTCCAGATTTCGGAAATGTGCACTATAGGACCGGGGTTGGAACTACCACATTGTTTACCGATAGTTGTTCACTATAACGCCAAAATCGGAAAAAACTGCACGTTGCATCAGTTTGTGACAATAGGTGGTAATGGCAGAGGAAAAGCCCCGATAATCGGAGATAATTGTTTTGTTGGTGCTGGGGCTGTAATTATTGGTGACATAAAGATTGGTAATAATGTAACAGTAGGAGCAAACGCTGTTGTGACGAAGGATGTGCCTGATAATGCAACTGTGGGAGGCGTACCTGCTAAGATTTTGCATTATAATTATCCTGGGATGTTTATAAAAAATCCAATTTAATGAAATTATTAAGACGTTTCATGGGGAAATGTTGTCATCTATTCCATATAAATGTTTCCAAAATCTTTGCTCCGCAAGGACGAGTACTGATGCTGCATTGGGTAGGGGACGAAATACAGGATGAAGAGACAGAACCCTATCGCATCTCTACTGAACAATGCAGACGATTCCTCGTGTGGCTGAAATCCAAGAATACAATCCGCCTGGAGAATTGGGAACGAGAGGAAGATTTTTATGCTCTTACCATAGACGATGTGCCTGAAAACTTCTATTACAATGCGTATCCTCTGCTGAAAGAAGCAAGTATTCCTTTCACCCTTTTTGTGAACGTATCGCTTTTGAATAAGGATGGTTTCATTACAAAGGAGCAACTCGTTGAAATGTCTAAATGTGAACTTTGCACAATAGGCTCTCACGGGGTTAGCCATGGAGAGTTTGCCTTGTTCAGTTGGAAACAGGCCTTGCGTGATCTGAAAGATTCCAAATGTGAACTGGAGCAGATAATTGGAAAGCCAGTTGAGATGTTTGCTTTTCCGTATGGTTCGTATTACGCTTGTGGTTATGCTAACAAGCACCTGGCGGGAGATGTGTATAAATATGCCTTTGGTACTGTGGCTTGTCCTATCACGAAGCCTTCGCTATTGAAGATATACTATTTGCCAAGGATTAATGTCGACATGGAATTCTTGAATTTATTATGATGAAAACAGTAAGTGTCATTATACCGTTTCATAGTCATATTGATTGGTTATATGAAGCCATAAAGCATATGTTTATCTCTAATTGCTTAACAATAAAACAGATGAAACATGCAACCTAAATTCTCTGTTGTAATGCCCGTATATAATGTTGAGAAATATCTTCGAAATTCAATTCAGTCAATTCTCAACCAAACCATATCAGATTATGAGTTGATATTAGTGGATGATGGTTCACCTGATAACTGCCCTAAAATTTGTGATGAGTATGCTGCTCAATATCCTCAGGTGCGAGTTGTCCATCAAAAGAATGTTGGTTTGTCAAGTGCCAGAAATGCAGGCTTTGCCATAGCAAAGGGTGAGTTTGTGTATTTTCCTGATAGTGATGATATTATTCACCCTGACACGTTGGACTATTTCAAAAGAGTAATAGAAACAGTACCCAATGTGAAGTATATCATTTCAGATTTTCAGGATGTAACAGAAGAAGAGGCATTCAAGGCTGCTGGATATGATCATGGTATCGAAATATATTCACGCTCTCAAATACAAGTATTGTTCCTAAAACGTCAGATTAGGATTTTAGCTCCTGGATCATTGCTGAATATCAATTGGTACAAAGATAACAATTTGACTTTTGAAAATAATCCATATGGAGAAGATCAATTATTCATTTGGAAAGCCCTTCTTCATGTAGATGAGGTTGTGCATATCAAAAAACCTTTGTACAACTACCTTCACCGCCCTGGTTCGATAATGACAGCATCCGGTGTACAGAAAATTATAAAAGCATATCCTTTCTTCCTAGACTTGCAAAATCTTTATCAGAGGTCAGAGAATGCTGCTCCTTTTGTGAAGAAATACTTGCTGCCGCTCTGGGTAAGAGGAATACTCCACTCATCTGCCAAAATTATTTCATACTCTGAATATAAATTGGTTCTTGTAACATTTGAAGCAAATAAGCATTGCACAACCCTAAAATCATATCCGTCAATTATTGTAAGAACTTTATCTCATTCTTATTTCTTAAGTAAAAGAATATTTTATTTGGTGAATAAATTCCTATAAAAGAACGATAGATAATCTTGCATCGGAAAAAAGGGCTGTAAAGAATATTTAATCTATAATATCTCTATTTTTTTCTGGTCGTTTGTTTTTTTAAGAAAAAGTAGGAGGAGTCTTGCTGCAATTAATTGTATGTTAACTCCAATTCTGCAATCATATCGGATAATTCAAGATCCATATAATACAAATGTCTCCTCATTTGTGGAAGAGACTATCTCCATTAAATCATCTTGCCGGCAACAGACTTTTAGCGTTGCTGGATGTATAGTATCATATCAATTCCAAGTACTTACGGATTTATCTCAACATTCTGCTACAAAATTCAATCGCCGATATTTCGGCCAGATTCTCTTCGATGGACTGATGGTAGTTGCCGTTGCATACAAAAATTGGTTAGGTAAATATCGCATAATCGCATAAAGTAAGGTATATGGGTAATAAGAAGAAAATACTGTTCGTGTGCCAGTATTTCTACCCTGAGATATTTCGTGGTAATGATGTCGCCTTTCATTGGGCAGAGGAGGGACATGATGTGCATGTAGTGACCGGCATTCCGAACTATCCGGATGGGGTATTCCATAAAGGGTATGGGATGTTTAAGAACAGAAATCAGGTGGTGAATGGAGTACGAGTGACACGTCTGCCTATCTTTCCTCGTGGCAACAATAAGATTATGCTGATTCTGAATTATTTCAGCTATTTCATAGTGGCTTGGGGATATGTGCTGTTTCTCGCTATCAGCCATAAGTACGATTTTGTGTTTGTGCAGCAGTTATCGCCAGTTATGATGTCAGCTCCTGGTGTTCTTTATAAGAAACTTCGTAAGGTGCCTCTCTATACTTGGGTGCTGGATTTGTGGCCGGAGAGTCTGGCTGCTGCAGGAGGTATCAACAATAGACATATTCTGGGATTCTTTAATCACTTTGTAAAGAGTGAATACAAGTGGAGTGATAAGATACTGACTAGTTCGAAGAGTTTTGATCTGAATATTCTGAAGTATGGGAATTACAAGGATAAGATTGTGTATTATCCTCAATGGTCAGATGGTAATGGTTCGAACATGGATTGCACGAATCTCGCGGATATTTTAAATGAGAAGGGGATTGATGAAGAAATGGTTTTTGATGAAAGAAACTTCAAGGTGATGTTTGCTGGTGCTGTAGGAGAAGCTCACGGAATGGAATGCAATCTACAAGCTGCATTGCTGACAAAAGAGCGCAAAGATATTAAATGGGTGATTGTGGGTGATGGACGCAGGATGTCTTGGGTACAGCAGTTTGTAAAGGAACATGGGCTTGAAGAGACGGTATTGACTTTGGGAAGGTATCCGTCTGAAACTATGCCTCTGTTTTTTAAAAAAGCAGATGTAATGTTGGTTTCGCTTACGGATTCGCCTCTATTCAATTTGTATGCTCCTGCAAAGATCAGTTCGTATATGGCTGCGGGTCGTCCTATCATTGCAAGTCTAAATGGTGAGGGCGCTGAAGTGGTGAAGGATGCTGAATGCGGATGGCATGTGGCACCTGGTGATGCACAATCGCTTGCTAAACTTGTAGTCCGGCTCTCCGAAACCGCCAAGGAGACGTTGGCTCAAAAGGGTGCCTCTGGTAGAGCCTTCTATGAAGAAAATTTTATGAAGGAGAAATGTTTGAGGAACCTTGATGAGATAGTAGGATGTTAAAACGATAATCATAAAATGTAATATTGTTTATGAATACTATTCTCATATACGGAATCATCTTCGTAATTCTTATTGCTTTAGAGTTGGTATACTTTAAGATTGCTGATACATTCAACATTATTGATAAGCCTAATGAGAGGTCGAGCCATTCGACGATTGTTCTGAGGGGTGGTGGAATTATTTTTCTTTTTAGTCTTTGGATATGGAGCGTATTTTTGAGCTTCCCATATATCTGGTTCCTTTTGGCTGTGACTCTCGTTGCCGGTGTTAGTTTCATAGATGATATCCGATCTCTGCCCGATTTTGTAAGACTAGTGGCTCAATTTATTGCCATGGCGATGATGTTTTATCAGTTGGACATTTTGCACTTGGATATGTGGCGGATAGTAATTTTGGCTCTTATCGTATGTGTGGGTGCGTCAAACGTGATTAACTTTATGGATGGCGTAAATGGTATAACGGGTGCCTATGCTATGGCATCTTTGATTCCACTCGCCTTGCTGAATAATACAATGGATTTTGTGGAACAGTCGTTGATTGTGACAGTAGTGTTGGCTGATATCGTATTCTGTTTCTTCAATTTTCGCCAAAAGGGAAAGGCAAAATGCTTTGCTGGTGATGTGGGTTCAATCGGGATTGCATATATACTTCTGTTTCTGATTGGTAATCTTGTACTCGCAACTGGAGATGTAACCTTCCTGATCTTCCTTCTCGTATATGGTGTGGATGGCTGCTTGACTATTGTGCATCGTATTCTGTTGCATGAAAATCTTGGTGAGGCGCATCGTAAGCATGTGTACCAACTTATGGCGAATGAGTTGAAGATAGGTCACGTTAAGGTTTCGAGTTTCTATGCGTTGCTGCAATTGGTGATTTCGCTTGGCTTTGTGTACTTGTGTCCTGATACGGTCGTAGCGCATTGGATTTATTTGATAAGCGCAATTATTGTGCTTGCATTGATATATGTGTTGTTTAAAAAGAAGTATTATCATTTGCATGAAGAATACCTTGCGTCTTTAAAAAATGGACAATAGAGATAAAACGCTTTCATCTTGCCCCATCAGTATGTAACTTCGGTTGTGTAATACTTGCAGGAACATGGCACACGGTTGAAGTAATAGAATCATCAGTAATTTATGAGACGAAAGTGGCTGCGAGACGCTTGATGAATTTATTGCAAAAAAGGATAACTCTGAAAATTCCGAAACATTGCCAATTATCTACCTATTGGAAATATTAAAAATAATTCGCATTTTTATATCACAGTATAGAGATGTCATAAAGTGTAAAACGATCGCTACAACCCCGTGACCTTAAAAATAAAGAACTGTTATAACATATTGATGCATAAAGGGCAAAAACATTTGGGTCCGATCCCTGTTTTGAGGGGGGGGTAATCAATGAATTGTCGTCCGCTTTTCTTTTTTGTTGTGTGTCGCAAATGTACGTTGTGAGCTTAATTGTAAAAAAGTAGGTTACATTCAATGACGTGCTGTATATTCCTGAATGAGACTGATTCTGCGTAGTTTAGTAATATCGCTGTGCTCCCTCAATTTGGTTTTAATGTATCGTAGATATCCCTTCGAGCGCATTGTTCGTATTCGGGAAAAATGTCCACAGCCGCGGCTTGTTTCGTTTTAAGTTCAGATAGGCGTTTTGAGGCGTTTGTGGATGTAGGTGGTCTTACCGGTTTTGCTGTCGGTTGTACACTCCTTGAGGAAGTCCGTTCACTTTGCAGCCCATTTGTCGAGCATGCCACATTATGTAGTTGTTTCTGCGGCCTATGCACTTTTGCAGGTTGTGATCTCGTTCGGAGCCATCTATCTGCCAGTCAACGGATGGGTTTATTTCGGGATTGTAGTCGTATTGCTTTCCATTGCCTACGTGTTGTTCAAAATGAAATATTACTGTCTTCACGAAGCATATCTTCAAACGAAAAGGTAAAAATAGTAACGGCGGTGTATTGGCAGGTCCCGGAGTTCATGCTTTGGGACTTGTCCGTTATATGTAAACGCAAAAGCCGCAACCTTTTTAGGTTGCGGCTTTTGCGTTGGTTGTCCGTCGGCTACCGTCCTCCGGTGACGGGCTGCAGCAGGAAGTTGAATGAGTAGTCGCCGTAGGGCAGCAGGTATTCGGGGCGGGGGAGCCGTCCCCAGCTGTTGACGCAACCCAGTCCGGACTGGACGCTCTCGATATTGACGTGCGTGCGGCCGTCGGGCACGAGGTCGCCCGGGTGGCGGACATATTCCGGCGAGCCGTTGTCGAGCTGCGGGATGGCAAACGGGATGGCCGATGCCGAGAAGTGGCGGTCGGAGCAGATCTCCACGCCCAGGCCCGAGTCGTCGGTCAGCCGCCACCAGCGCAGTCCGCTGCGCGTTCCCGACTCCTGCGGGCTGACGTATTTCATATGGAACTGGTCGGCGACACGCTGGGCGTAGCGCCCCACGAAGGCGGCGCCGGAGCGGTCGGCGTAGTTCTCCATCGGGCCGCGGCCGTAATATTCCACGGCGTCGAACATGCCCGGGGTTTCGAAGGCCATGCCGAAGCGCATCAGGTCGGCGACGTCCTTGCGCGCGGGGTCGGCGGTCATCGTTTCGCTGACGCGGACCGAACCGTCGGCAGCGATCGAATACGTCAGATTCAGTTTCGCACCGACGTTTGGGAGCGTGTAGTCTGCGATGGCTTTCACTTCGCTGTCGCCGGGCGTAAGGGCGAAGCCTGTGAGCTGCGGTTCGGCTTTGGCCCACATCTGGCTGTCGGGGTATTTCCCGGTCTGGCGCACGCCGAGGTCGTTGTCCGTGGCTGCGCGGTAGAAGTTGGGCCGCACGGGACCGGCCAGCAGCTCGACGTTGCGCAGGCGGTAGGAACGGATGAAGCCGCTCTTCGGATCGAACGAGACCGAGAATCCTTCGCCCGAAACGGTTTTGTCCGCCACGCGGAGCGTCCCGGCGGGAGCGGTCGCGGCGAAGCGTGCCGCGGGGTCGTCCCCGCGCAGCGTCAACTGGTCGGCGGCGACTTCATAAAGTGCGTCGAGCAGTCCCTGCCGTTCGCGGAGCTGGTAACGCACCGTGAGCAGCAGTTCGCCGCCCAAGGCATAGACCTGTTCGGGTTTGTAGCCCAGCGTCACGGCGGCGGTGGTCTGCGGAGCCACGTCGAGACGCTCGACCGTGCCGCTCAACACGGGCTGTCCGTCGGAGGTGATCTCCCAGAGCAGGCGGTAGGGCGAAAGGTCTGTGAAGAAATTCTCGTTATAGACGTTCACGACGCCGTTTTTCAGGTCGCGGGGCGTGGTGTGAATCGGCCGGTGCTGGTGCTTCACCTCGTAGGCGTGGGGATGCCACGAGCGGTCGGAGGCCAGCACGCCGTTGCAGCAGAAGGTGCTGTCCGAAGCGTCCGTGTCGTTGTAGTCGCCGCCGTAACGGTAGGTCAGCCGGCCTTCGGGACTGCGCCAGGCAAGGGCCTGGTCGGCGAAGTCCCAGATGAATCCGCCCTGGTATTTGGGTTCGCGGCGGATCATGTCCCAGTACTCCTTGAATCCGCCCATCGAGTTGCCCATGGCATGGGCGTATTCGCACTGGATCAGGGGTTTCTGGGGATTCTCGGCGAGGTATTTCTCACACTGCCCGTAGCTCCAGTACATCGGGCAGACGATGTCGGTGTTGTAGTCTCCGTGGTAGGAGGCCTGCTCGTATTGCACGGGGCGCGACGGGTCGAAGGCTTTGATCCAGTCGTAGCAGCGTTCGAAGTTGGGGCCGTTTCCGGCCTCGTTTCCCGTGCTCCAGACGATGATCGAAGGGTGGTTGTAGTCGCGCAGCACCATGCGGCGGTTGCGGTCGAGGTGCGCGGCGGCGAAGGCGGGGTTGCCGGCGAGGTTCTTCGACTTGTCGCGGTAGTGGTAGCCGTGCGATTCGACGTTGGCTTCGTCCACGACGTAGAGACCGTACTCGTCGCAGAGGTCGTACCACAGCGGCGTGTCGGGGTAGTGGCACGTGCGCACGGCGTTCATGTTGAGGCGTTTCATCTCGCGGATGTCGCGCACCATCTCTTCGCGCGTGACATAATAACCCGTGTTCGGCTCCATTTCGTGCCGGTTGACGCCTTTGATGAGGATCGGTTTGCCGTTGACTAACAGCTGCCCGCCGCGGATCTCGACCTTGCGGAATCCGACGCGGAAGGCCGCGGCTTCGGTCACCGAGCCGTCGGCGGCCAGGGCTTCGGCCGTGAGCGTGTAGAGGTTCGGGGCTTCGGCGCTCCACTGCTTCGGGGCGGCGACTTCGAACGTCGTTTCGGCTGCGTTGCGGCGGGGGCGGAGCGTGCGCGCGTCGAGCGTGCGGCCCGCCGCGTCGCGGAGCGTCAGCCGTACGCTGCCGATGCCCGGCGTCGTGGCGATTTCGGCGCGGAGCGTGCCGTTGCGGTAATCGTCGACCAGATCGGGCGTCAGCCGTACGTCGGCCAGCCGGCGTTTGTCACGGGCGTAGAGGTAGCAGTCGCGGCCGATGCCCGAAAGCCGCCAGAAGTCCTGGTCTTCGAGGAACGAACCGTCGCACCAGCGGTTGACGCGCATCACGATCAGGTTGTCGCTGCCCGGCGTCAGGTAACGGGTGATGTCGAATTCGGCTTCGAGTTTGCTGTCTTCGCTGTAACCCGCTTCGTGGCCGTTGACCCAGAGCGTCACGTTCGAGGTGGCCGAGCCGATGTGAATGAATATGTCGCGGCCCTTCCAGTCGGCGGGAACGGTCACCGTGCGGCGGTAGAGGCCCGTGTAATTCTGTTCATGGGGAATCAGCGGAGGTTTCACCTCGAAGAACTTGTGCCACGGGTAGGGTTTGTTCGTGTAGACCGGGTCGCCGCAGCCGTTCAGCTCCCAGATTCCCGGCACGGGCATTGTGCCCCACGACGAGTCGTCGTGTCCGGAGCGGAAGAACCCTTCGGGTTCGGCTCCCGGTCGGTCCACGCGCAGGAAGGACCATTCGCCGTTGAGCGTGCGGTAGAAGGGCGAGCGGGTGTAGTCGTTCTCGGGAATGGCTTCGGCGGCCGTGGGGAAGGCGATGAAACTCGTGCGCATCGGCGCGCGGCCGACTTCGAAGCATTCGGGATCGAGCCAGCGTTCGGCGGGGGCTTTCGCCGAGGCCGCCGTGGCGGCGAAGAGTGCGAGCAACAGCAGTCTTTTCATTTTTCGGTGGTTTGGGGGTGGCAAATGTTGTGTCGGAACAAAAATAATAAAAAAACGAAACTTTCGCAAGTTATATAACGAAACCTTTCGTTTTTACCCGGTGAAGAGGCCTTCAAGGGCGTGTTTTTGAAAATTTGACGGATTTTCGGCCGAAAGTTCAGGAATTTACAGGGAGGGTTCTTGTGATCTTAAAAATTTTTACTATATTGTTGCCCCGCATATAACCCGAAGGCCGGAATATCCCCGCTCCTGCCGGCCTGTTTTGAATGGTTCCATTTCTAAAAAGACAATGCTTATGAAACAAAAGAAAATGCTTGCACTGACCCTTTCCCAACTCGTACTGCTTTATCGTCAGGAGTTTCCCGGCCTTGCGGCCCTTGCCGACGCCAGCGGCGACGGCGAACGGTTTCGCATGGGCCTCCGGGAGTTCGTGGACGCACACCGGGCGGCGGAAGGCGAAGCGGCGGAGCAGATTCGACTGTTGATCGACTACGACGGACGCAGCGTCCGCGAATTATCCACCGACCGGCAGCTGGAAGTCAGGACCCTCACGCTGCTGTGGCAGTTTCTTACCGGAAGGCTCGAAAACCCCGAAATGCCTTCCGACCTGTTCGTCGATCTGTACCATCTCTTCCGCCTGCTGGATGCTCCGGAGATTCCGCTGCCTTCGCCCCGGCGCGTGCGCAGCCGCACCGAACGCTGGCTCTCGGGACAGGACGACGGGGTGCGGGCCATCCGCGCCGACAACCGCGAACGGATGCTCCACCTGCTGATCCAGAAGATCGGGAACCGCAAGTCGAAGGTTCCGTCGCGCTTCCAGTTCGCCGACGGCATGACCTACGAGGAGAAGTACCGGCAGGTGGCCGCCTGGTGGGGCGATTTCCGCTTCCAGCTGGCGATGGCCGTGAAAAGCCCCTCGGAACTGAACCGCTTTCTGGCTGGCTCGCTCTCGTCGGAGACGATGTATCTGCTCTCGAAGGCCCGCAAGAAGGGAATGCCCTTCTTCGCCACGCCCTATTACCTTTCGCTGCTCGACGTCACGGGCGGCGGCTACGACGATGCCGCCATCCGCAGTTACATTCTTTATTCGCCGCAGCTGGTCGAAACCTACGGGCAGATCCGCGCCTGGGAGCGCGAGGACGTCGTCGAGGCCGGACGACCCAATGCCGCCGGGTGGCTGCTGCCCGACGGACACAACATCCACCGCCGTTACCCGGAGGTGGCGATCCTGATTCCCGACACGATGGGCCGCGCCTGCGGCGGGCTGTGCGCCTCGTGCCAGCGCATGTACGACTTCCAGAGCGAACGCCTCAATTTCGAATTCGAGACCCTGCGCCCCAAGGAGAGCTGGGACCACAAGCTGCGCCGCCTGATGAATTATTTCGAGGAGGACACCCAGCTGCGCGACATCCTCATCACGGGCGGCGACGCCCTGATGAGCCAGAACAAAACCCTGCGTAACATTCTCGAAGCGGTCTGCCGCATGGCCGGCCGCAAGCGCCGGGCCAATGCCCGACGCCCCGACGGGGAGAAGTACGCCGAATTGCAGCGTGTGCGCCTCGGGTCGCGCCTGCCGGCCTATCTGCCGATGCGCGTCAACGATGAACTGGTCGAAATCCTCCGCGAATTCCGCGAGAAGGCCTCGGCCGTCGGCGTGAAGCAGTTCATCATCCAGACCCATTTCCAGACGCCGCTCGAAGTGACGCCCGAAGCCGAGGAGGCCATCCGGAAGATCCTTTCGGCGGGGTGGCTCATCACCAACCAGCTGGTCTACACCGTGGCCGCTTCGCGCCGCGGGCACACCACACGCCTGCGCCAGGTGCTAAATTCGCTCGGTGTGGTCTGCTACTACACCTTCTCGGTCAAGGGGTTTCAGGAGAATTACGCCGTTTTCACCCCCAACAGCCGCTCGATGCAGGAGCAGGTCGAGGAGAAGGTTTACGGGCGGCTCACTCCGGAGCAGGCGGCCGAACTCGACGATTTGCTGGCTGACGGGACGGATACGGCTGCGAAAATCCGCTGCTTCATGCGTCGTCACCACCTGCCGTTTCTGGCCACGGACCGCAGCGTGCTGAACCTTCCGGCCATCGGCAAGAGCATGTCGTTCCGGCTGGTGGGCATCACGGCCGAGGGCAAGCGTCTGCTGCGTTTCGACCACGACCGGACGCGCCGCCACAGCCCGATCATCGACAGTATGGGCGAAATCTTCATCGTCGAGAACAAGTCGCTGGCCGCCTACCTGCGCCAGCTGGGCAAGATGGGCGAGGACCCCGAGGACTACGCTTCGATCTGGGCCTATACGCACGGCGAGACCGAGCCGCGTTTCGGGCTTTACGTCTATCCCGATTTCGGGTTCGCGACGACCGACCGGGTGAGCAACCTGGAGTTGGAGTGACGCAATAACCGGCATATGATTTGCGTTTGTATTCAATGATTATTGAATGAATGCAAATTATGAAAAAGACGATTCACAGAGCCGCGACCCGCGGGTATGCCGATCACGGCTGGCTCCGGACCCACCATACTTTCAGCTTCGCCGGATACTACGATCCCGGGCGGATTCATTTCGGCGCCCTGCGCGTGCTCAACGACGATACCGTGGCCCCGGGCGAGGGGTTCGGAACGCATCCCCACGAGAATATGGAGATCGTTTCGCTCGTTCTCTCGGGCGCCTTGAGGCACGGCGACAGCATGGGCAACATGCAGCTCCTCAAGCCGGGCGAATTGCAGGTGATGACCGCCGGTACGGGCATCACGCACAGCGAGATGAACGCCAGCCGCGAGGAGCCGGTGAAGTTCCTGCAGATCTGGGTCATCACCGACGCCGAGGGCCATACGCCCCGTTACAACCAGATCGAACTCGCGCCCGCGAAGCGCAACGAGTTCCGGCTGATCGTGGCTCCCGAAGGCCGCGGCGGGGAACACGTGGGATGGATTCACCAGACGGCATGGTTCCATACGCTCGACCTCGACGCCGGGCGGGAAGCCCGGTATCGCATGAATCTTCACGGCAACGGGGCCTATGTTTTCGTGATCGAAGGCACGGCCGAGGTCGCGGGCGAACCGCTCGGTCCCCGTGACGGCATGGGCATATCGGACGCCGACGATTTTCTGATCCGCGCTTCCGAAAACGCACGGCTGCTGGTCATCGAGGTCCCGATGATCTGATGTGCGGCAGCCTGATGTGAAAAACCGCCGGAGTCGAATGCTCCGGCGGTTTTTTAGTGTCAGGCGGCGTCCTAAAACTCCGAGGTGAAGTGGAAGCGGATATCCTTGAAGTTCTCCTGCGCGAGAGCCAGCCCGTAGCTGGTGTCGGCGAGGAAAACGTCGCGGCCGTGCTTGTCCACGGCCATGTTGGTGTGCTTGCGGCGCTTGAAGTCGGCCAACTGCGCGGCGTTGTCGCTGTCGATCCAGCAGGCCTTGTAGATCGAGATCGGCTCCCAGCGGCACGCGGCGTTGTACTCGTGCTCCAGACGGTACTGGATGACCTCGAACTGGAGCGCGCCCACCGTGCCGATGATCTTGCGGCCGTTGAGCGAGCTTGTGAACAGCTGCGCCACGCCCTCGTCCATCAGCTGGTCGATGCCTTTGGCCAGTTGCTTGAATTTCAGCGGGTCGGCGTTCTCGATGTAGCGGAACTGCTCGGGGGCGAACGACGGAATTCCGGTGAAGCGGAGCTTCTCGCCTTCGGTGAAGGTGTCGCCGATCTTGAAGTTCCCCGTGTCGTGCAGACCCACGATGTCGCCCGGATAGGCGAAGTCGATCACCGACTTTTTCTCGGCCATGAAGGCCGTCGGGGAGGAGAATTTCAACTGCTTGCCGCTGCGTACGTGGAGGTAGTTCCTATTCCGTTCGAACGTGCCGGAACAGATCTTCAGGAACGCGATGCGGTCGCGGTGGTTGGGGTCCATGTTGGCGTGGATCTTGAAGACGAAGCCGGTCATTTTCGGCTCCGCAGGCTCCACCTGCCGGGTTTCGGTCGGCGCCGGGCGCGGCGAAGGGGCGATGCGCACGAAGCATTCGAGCAGTTCGCGCACGCCGAAATTGTTCACCGCCGAGCCGAAGAACACCGGGGCCAGTTCGCCCCGCAGGTAGGCGTCGCGGTCGAACTGGTCGTAGACGCCCTCGACCAGTTCCACGTCGGAACGCAGCTGGGCGGCGAACTTCTCGCCGATGTAGCCTTCGAGTTCCTGCGAGGCGAGGTCCGAGATTTCGGCCGTCGAGGCGTCGGCCGTGAGCTTTTCGTCCGACGTGAAGAGCGAGAGGTTCTTCTCGTAAAGGTTGTAGACGCCCTTGAACGTGGGTCCGTTCGAGATCGGGAAGGCCAGCGGCCGCACGCGGATATGCAGTTCCTTCTCCACCTCGTCCAGCAGGTCGAACGGCTCTTTCGACGGGCGGTCGAGCTTGTTGATGAAGACGATCACGGGGGTTTGGCGCATGCGGCAGACCTCCATCAGCTTGCGGGTCTGGGCCTCGACGCCCTTGGCGCCGTCGATGACGATGATCACCGAGTCGACGGCCGTCAGCGTGCGGTAGGTGTCCTCGGCGAAATCCTCGTGGCCCGGGGTGTCGAGGATGTTGATCTTGCAGCCCCGGTATTCGAATCCCATCACGGCCGTGGCCACCGAGATGCCTCGCTGGCGTTCGATCTCCATGAAGTCGGACGTGGCGCCCTTCTTGATCTTGTTGCTCTTGACGGCTCCGGCCACGTGGATGGCGCCGCCGAACAGCAGCAGTTTTTCCGTAAGGGTGGTTTTGCCCGCGTCGGGGTGGGCGATGACGGCGAAGGTCCGCCGCCGGGTTATCTCTTCCTGTTGTGTCATGCGTTATTCTTTCGGGTAATCGGCGTTGTAGTGGCAGCCTACGGACTCCTTGATCTCGCGGCCCTGCTTGATGACCAGGTAGGCGATGGCGATCATGTTCCGCAGCTCGCACAGTTCGCGGTTGGGCTTGGTCTTGTTGTAAAGTTCCTCGGTCTCCTGCCAGAGAATTTCCAGCCGGTGCATGGCGCGCTTGAGCGAGAGGTTCGACCGCACGATGCCCACGTAGTTGGACATGATCGTCTGCATCTCGCGCTTCGACTGGATGATCATCAGCATCTCCTCGGTGTGCTGCGTGCCTTCGAAATCCCAGTCGGGAATGCCCTCCTGAAAATCGACTTTCTCCAGCAGCGACGCCGTGTGGCGCGCGGCCTGGTCGGCGTAGACCACCGCTTCGATCAGCGAGTTCGAGGCCAGACGGTTGGCGCCGTGCAGCCCCGTGCACGAGGTCTCGCCCAGCGCGTAGAGCCGTTTCACGGAGGTTTCGCCGTTGGTGTCGACCTTCACGCCGCCGCAGCAGTAGTGCGCCGCAGGGGTCACGGGAATCCAGTCTTTGGTGATGTCGATGCCGATCGAGCGGCATTTTTCATAGATGTTCGGGAAATGGCTCTTCACGGCCTCGGGGTCCTTGTGCGTCACGTCGAGGTAGACGAAGTCGGAACCCCGTTTGGTCATCTCGCGGTAGATGGCGCGGGCCACCACGTCGCGCGGCGCGAGGGATTTCATCGGGTGGTATTTGTCCATGAACTCCTTGCCGTCGGGCAGCCGCAGGATGGCCCCGAAGCCGCGCATGGCTTCGGTGATCAGGAAGTTGGGCTTCTCGCCGGGGTTGTAGAGCGTCGTGGGGTGGAACTGGATGAACTCCATGTTCTCGGTCATCGCCTTGGCGCGGTGGCACATGGCGATGCCGTCGCCCGTGGCGACCACGGGGTTCGAGGTCGTGGAGTAGACGTTGCCGCAGCCGCCCGTGGCCACGACGGTGAATTTCGAAAGCATGGTCTCGATCTCGTTGGTGTCGAGATTCAGGACGTAGGCCCCGAACGAGGCCAGTCCGCGCGTGTGGCGCGTGACGAATTCGCCCAGATGGTGCTGCGTCAGCAGGTCGATGGCGAAGTGGCGTTCGAGAACCGTGATGTTCGGATGCTCCCTCACCGACTGCACGAGCGCCCGTTCGATCTCGGCTCCCGTGAGGTCCTCGTGGTGGAGGATGCGGTGCTCCGAGTGTCCGCCTTCGCGGTTGAGCTCGAAACGCCCGTCGGGGGTCTTGTCGAAACGCGTGCCCCAGGCTATGAGGTCGGCGATCAGTTCCGGGGCCCGCCGCACGACCAGTTCCACGGCCTTCTCGTCGCATTTGCCTGCGCCGCAGACCAGCGTGTCGCGGATGTGTTTCTCGAATGTGTCGGGAGCGTACGTTACCGAGCAGATGCCGCCTTGTGCATAATTGGTGTTGCACTCTTCGATCGCGCCCTTGGTGACGATCGTAACGTGTCCGTGGGCTGCGGCTTTCAGCGCGAACGAAAGGCCCGCGGCGCCGGAACCGATAACCAGAAAGTCGGTTTTCATGGGTTTTTCCTTTTTCTATTGCCTTGCAGCGCCGCAAAGTTACAAAAAATAGTAACTTTGCCGCATAATTTCGGGCAAAATATGGAACGACATATCGACATCAGCCGCTTCGATTACGACCTTCCGGACGAGCGGATCGCCAAATTCCCGCTCGCCGAGCGCAGCGCCTCGAAGCTGCTCGTCTGGCGCGGCGGAGAAATCGCGGAAAAGCGTTTCGCCGACATCGGCGACGTGCTGCCGGCCGGGGAGCTGCTGGTTTTCAACAACACGAAGGTGATCCGGGCGCGGATCGTCATGCACAAGCTCTCCGGGGCGCGCATCGAGGTCTTCTGTCTCGAGCCGCACGACCCGGCCGACTACGAGCGGGCGTTCGCCGTCACGGGCGGCTGCACATGGTCGTGCATCGTGGGCAACCGCAAGAAGTGGAAAGAGGGGTACGTGGAGATCAATTTCGAACGCGGGGGCTGCGCCGAGCACCTTCGTGCATGGATCGTCGAGGACCACGGCCGCGAGTGCGTCGTGCGTTTCGAGTGGACGGCCCCGATGACCTTCGGGCAGCTGCTCGAATACCTCGGGCGGATTCCGATTCCGCCCTACCTGAACCGCGAGAGCGAGGAGATCGACAACACGCGCTACCAGACGGTCTATTCGAAGTTCGAAGGTTCGGTGGCCGCACCGACCGCCGGGCTGCATTTCACGCCCGAGCTGATCGGGGAGATGAAGGTGCGCGGATTCGCCTTCGAGGAGGTGACGCTCCATGTCGGGGCGGGCACGTTCCTGCCCGTCAAGGACGAGGACGCCGCGCGGCATCCGATGCACACCGAGCATTTCGAGGTGCGCCGTGCGACGGTGGTCCGCCTGCTGGAGAAGTGGGGGCATATCACCGCCGTGGGAACCACCTCGGTGCGTACTCTGGAATCGCTTGCGGCCCTTGCGTGGCGCATCCGCACGGCCGGGACGCCCGATGCCGGGCGGGTCGTGGGGCAGTGGGAGCTGTACGACATTCCCGCGGAGTTTTCGGGCCGCGAGGCGTTGCAGGAGTTGTCGGGGTATATGGAGCGCGAGGGGCTGGACCGGCTGAAAGCCTCGACGCAGATTATGATCACGCCGCTGGACTACGAGTTCCGCATCGTGCACAATATCGTCACCAATTTCCACCAGCCCAAATCGACGCTGCTGCTGCTGGTTTCGGCCTTTGTGGGCGACGGGTGGCGGCGGATTTACGACTACGCCCTCGGCCACGGCTTCCGCTTTTTGAGCTACGGCGATTCGTCGGTGCTGCTGCGGGAATGACCGTTTATGCGGAACGGAAAAGGGACGCCCGACGAGGACGTCCCTTTTTTATTGGCGCAGGGGCGGATTAGAAATTGTATCCGACGCTGATCGTGAAGCAGTTGTTGCGCATCGTGCCCTCGCCGTCGCTCTCCTTGACCAGATTCAGGCAGCCGATGTCGTAGCCCAGCCCGAAGTAAATGCGTTTCCAGACGACGCCGGCGCCCAGACGCACGCCCAGGTCGGAACGTTTCAACCCGCCTTCGTCTCCGAAGATGTCGCCCTTCTCGTCGCCGACCTTCACTTTGCCGCCGATGCCGAGCCCGTAGTAAAGACCTGCGAAGGGTTGGATCGTAACGATGTCCTTGATGTTGAAGTGGTAGTTCACCAGCACGGGGATTTGCAGGTAGGAGGGGCGGAAGCTCACGCCGTCGACCTTGCCGCCGCGGCTCGAGAAGGCAAGCCCGGTTTCGAGGTAGAAGGGCAGTTTGTTGCAAAGCAGGATCTGATCGGTCACGGCGACGTGGAACGAGGCCCGCGAGTCGGTGCTGATGGACGCACCTCCGGCCGAAATCGAGTAGCTCGACAGGTTCAGTCCGGCGCGGACGCCCAGGATGTTCTTTTCGTAGTTTTGCGCCGAAACGGCATTTGCCAGCAGGATGGCGGCCATGATAAGCAATACTTTTTTCATAATGAATGGGTTTGGGTTTGTATACGTGGCAAATATAGGATAATTTTTTCGAAAAATCCCCCCCCCGAAATTTTTTACGGATAATGAAAAAAAATATCCGTAAATGCTTTTGCTTTAGCTGGATAGCTGTCGGATGTCAGAAATTGTAACCGATGTTTACGGTCAGGCAGTTGTTGCGTATTTCGGCGCTTTCGGGCTGGAGTGCGTAGCCGAAGAATTCGCCGCCCCGGAACAGGTCGCGGCAGCCGATGTCGTAGCTTATGCCCAGGTAGATGCGTCTGATGACGAACCCGGCGCCCGCGCGCACGCCGAAATCCATGCGGGAGAGGAAGCCCGGGGCGCTGAACATATCCTCGTTGCCGTATTCGGTCTTCATCGCGCCCCGGATGCCCACGCCGCCGTATATGCCCGCGAAGGGCTGGATCGTGAGGAGATCCCGGATGTGGAAATGGTAGTTGACGAGCAGGGGGGCCTGCATGTAGAACGGACGCATGGTCATGTTGTAGATGTCGCCGTAGATTTCAGCGGCGGCCCTGCCGCCGCGGCTCGAAAAGCCGATGCCCGTTTCGAGGTAGAGGGGCAGGCTGCGGTGGAGCAGGATCTGGTCCGTCACGGCGAAGTGGAATCCCGCGCGCGAACCGGTGTTTATCCGCACGTCTTCGATCGAGATGTCGCAGGTCGACACGTTGACGCCGGCGCGGACGCCCAGGATGTTCTTCTCATACCGCTGCGCCCGGACGGCTCCCGCCGACAGCAGGACGAGCAGGATGAATGCGTATCTTTTCATGGAGGTCGATGAAATTATGCTTCGGGTGTGCAGCTTTTCAGGGCCAGTTTCTTGACCCAGACGACGAAGCCGCCCGTGAGGATCAGGTTCAGCACCAGCGTCAGCACCGAGATGATCAGCGCCGGGCCGCCGAGGCTGTATCCCAGGGCGATGAAGATGACGCCCGCGCCCACCTCGCCGCGGGTGAACATGCCGATCGAGAGTGCGAGCCGCTCGCTCAGTTTCCGGTCGCGGTAGAAGAAGACCGGGACCAGCTTCCCGATGTTCGAGAGCGCCGAAACGGCCACGACGTGCAGGATCAGCACGCCCCACGGCATCATCGGCTGCGACGCCGTGATGGAGGTGGCGGCCGCGGCGGCGTCTGCCGCCGAAGCGCCCGTCACGAGCGGCATGCTCATGCCGACAAGCAGCATGAACAGGAACGAGATGCCCGTTGCGGCGCGGCGTTCGGTCGGGGTGTCGATCTCCCTGTGCTTCATCAGCATGCCGATCACGAAGGCCGGAAGCAGCACCTCGATGTGTATGCTGTTTTCTGGTCCGTACCACCGCGCGGTGACGATGTAGAGCGCCTGTGTCAGGGCGCAGACCACCGCCGAAAGCCCCAGGATGCGTTTCCAGTCCTGCCGGACGTTCCACCGCGCCTGCCACCGCCAGCCTGCGATAAGCAGTACGACGACCACGCCCACGATGGCGAACATCTGCCATTTGAGGCCGATCATCAGGATTTGCAGCGGGATCATCAGCAGGATGGTGTCCAGGTCGTCGAAGATAGCCAGCACCTGGATCTTACGGTATATCCAACTGTTTTTCAGGCTTAACGCGGCGAGCATCGTGAAGAGGATACCGGCCGAGGTCGGGGCCGCGAAACGGCTCAGCAGCAGATTCTCCTTCCACGCCGCGGAGTCGGTCCAGAGGTCGGAGGGCAGCAGTACGAAAATATAGTAGAGGACGATCAGCAGCCACGGCAGCGCTGCGGTGGCCATGGCGATGAAGTAATCGGCGGTGTAGGAGCGCCAGCGCGACTTGTCGATTTCGAACTCCCGTCCGACGTTGATCATAATGAATCCCAGGCAGATGTAGAGCAGGGTGTCGGCAGTCGCCTTGAAACCCGGATAGGCCGTGCCGAGTGCGCCGGGAAGCAGCTGCGAGGCGACGAGGCCCAGCATCAGAAAGAGCGAGAACGAAAGAACTTTTCGCATTGATTGAAAGTCGTTTACAGGTTATGCGTCTGTGCCGCGGCACAAAGATACGATATTTGTAGAAAAATCCGCGGAAACGAATGCTGTTGTCGTGAAAAAAATAACAATAATGAAACTGCAATTCACAATTATTTTGTACCTTTGCCGTGCCGATTCAGGGAATTAGCATTCAAACACCATAAAATTCAAATTATTACAACTATGCAGATTGTAGAGATTCACGCAAGGGAAATCCTCGACTCGCGAGGCAATCCGACCATCGAGGTCGAAGTTCGTACCGTATCGGGCGCATTCGGCCGCGCTGCCGTTCCGAGCGGAGCGTCGACGGGCGAGAACGAGGCCCTTGAGCTTCGTGACGGCGACAAGAGCCGTTACCTGGGCAAAGGCGTCCTGAACGCCGTGAAGAACGTTAACGAAGTGATCGCTCCGGCCGTCATCGGCATGAACGTAGCCGACCAGGTGGGCATCGACAAGGCCATGATCGCCCTCGACGGAACCCCCACCAAGTCGAAGCTCGGCGCAAACGCCATCCTCGGCGTGTCGCTGGCCGTTGCCCGCGCTGCCGCCGACTATTTCGGCATGCCGCTCTATCGCTATATCGGCGGCGCGAACGCCAAGACGCTGCCCGTTCCGATGATGAACATCATCAACGGCGGTTCGCACTCGGACGCTCCGATCGCATTCCAGGAGTTTATGATCCGTCCCGTGGGCGCTCCTTCGTTCAAGGAGGGCATCCGCATGGGCGCCGAGGTGTTCCACAACCTGAAGAAGGTGCTCCACAACCGTAACCTCTCGACGGCCGTAGGCGACGAGGGTGGTTTCGCTCCCGCGCTCAACGGCACGGAGGATGCCATCGAGTCGATCATCGAGGCCATCAAGATGGCCGGCTACAAGCCCGGCCGCAAGTGCGAGGGCGGCGACGTGTCGATCGGCATGGACTGCGCTTCGTCGGAGTTCTACAAGGACGGCGTTTACGACTACACCAAGTTCGAGGGCGAGAAGGGCGCCAAGCGTACGTCGAAGGAGCAGGTGGAGTACCTGAAGGGACTCGTCGCCAAATACCCCATCGACTCGATCGAGGACGGCATGTCGGAGAACGACTGGGAAGGCTGGCAGATGCTGACCGCCGAGATCGGCGACAAGTGCCAGCTCGTGGGCGACGACCTGTTCGTCACCAACGTGGACTTCCTGAAGAAGGGTATCGAAATGGGCTGCGCCAACTCGATCCTGATCAAGGTAAACCAGATCGGTACGCTGACCGAGACGCTCGACGCCATCGAGATGGCTCACCGCGCCGGCTATACGTCGGTGACGTCGCACCGTTCGGGCGAGACCGAGGATTCGACCATCGCCGACATCGCCGTGGCTACGAACTCGGGTCAGATCAAGACCGGTTCGGCTTCGCGTTCGGACCGTATGGCCAAGTACAACCAGCTGCTCCGCATCGAGGAGGAACTCGGCGACGAGGCTATCTACGGCTACACGAAGATCTACCGCAAGTAATTTGCTGCCGGAATATAAAGAGAACCGGATGCCGCGAGGCGTCCGGTTTTTTTATGATGCAGCCCCGGGAACCGGAGCGCGGAGGCGATGTCGCCCGACGGATTCGTATCGCATGTTCCGTGTCGGCCAATTGAACTGTCTGCACATGCCAACGAAAAAAGGTCTTCGCAAGAAGACCTTTTCGGGTGGAAGAAGGGGCTCGAACCCTCGACCTTCGGAACCACAATCCGACGCTCTAACCGACTGAGCTACATCCACCGTGTGATACGAGTTCGTCGTATCGGGATGCAAATGTAATACGATTTTTCGGTCCGTGCAAAAAAAACGGCTGAAAAATCGTCCGGAAATGGCGGAAATGACAAAATGGCAGTCGCCTCTGCTCGTTTGTCACGCAAAATCTGCCAAAAAACGGTTGGCACATCTATTGATGGGATAGAGGTTGCGAAAGCGAATGAAACATATTATATCAAACAAATTTAAAACACAAAGCTATGAACGTAAAACCATTATCGGACCGCGTGCTGATTCTCCCGAATCCCGCGGAGGAGAAGACGGCCGGCGGATTGATCATCCCCGACACGGCAAAGGAGAAACCGCTGGCAGGCAAAGTCGTTGCAGTAGGTCCCGGAACCTCGGAGGTCAAGATGGAGGTCAAGGAGGGCGACCAGGTGCTCTACGGCAAGTATGCCGGTCAGGAAATCCAGGTCGACGGCGTGGACTACCTCATTATGAAACAGAACGATATTTTGGCAATCATCTAAATTCGATAAATAGTCATGGCAAAGGATATTAAATATAACGTAGAGGCGCGCGAACTGCTCAAGGAGGGTGTCGACGCGCTGTCGAACGCCGTTAAGGTAACGCTCGGTCCCAAAGGCCGCAACGTGATCATCGACAAGAAATTCGGCGCTCCGCAGATCACCAAGGACGGTGTGACGGTGGCCAAGGAGGTGGAACTGGAGGACGCTTTCGCCAACATGGGCGCCCAGATGGTCCGCGAGGTCGCTTCGAAGACCAACGACGATGCGGGCGACGGTACGACCACCGCAACCGTGCTGGCGCAGTCGATCATCGGCGTCGGTCTGAAGAACGTGACGGCCGGAGCCAACCCGATGGACCTGAAACGCGGTATCGACAAGGCCGTTGCGACGGTCGTGGAGTCGCTGCGGAAGCAGAGCCAGGAGGTCGGCTCGGATTTCGCCAAGATCGAGCAGGTGGCCACCATTTCGGCCAACAACGACGAGACGATCGGTAAGCTGATCGCCGAGGCGATGGCCAAGGTCAACAACGAGGGTGTCATCACCGTCGAGGAGGCCAAGGGAACCGAGACCCATGTCGAGGTGGTCGAGGGCATGCAGTTCGACCGCGGTTACATTTCGGCTTACTTCATCACCGACACGGAAAAGATGGAGGCCCAGCTCGAAAAGCCCTATATCCTGATCACGGACAAGAAGGTTTCGACGATGAAGGAGCTGATGGGCGTGCTGGAGCCGGTGGCCCAGAGCGGCCGTGCGCTGCTGATCATCGCCGAGGATGTCGACGGCGAGGCCCTTTCGGCGCTGGTTGTCAACAAACTCCGCGGCACGCTGAAGATCGCCGCCTGCAAGGCTCCGGGCTTCGGTGACCGCCGCAAGGAGATGCTCGAAGACATCGCCGTCCTGACGGGTGCGACCGTGATCTCGGCCGACAAGGGCATGAAGATCGAGGATACGACGCTGGAGATGCTGGGTTCGGCCGACAAGGTGACGCTCAACAAGGAGAACACCACCATCGTCGACGGCGCCGGCAAGAAGGAGGAGATCGCAGCCCGTGTGGCCCAGATCCGCTCGTCGATCGACAAGGCTACGTCGGACTATGACAAGGAGAAGTTGCAGGAGCGTCTGGCCAAGCTGGCCGGCGGTGTCGCCGTGCTCTACGTCGGAGCCGCCACGGAGGTCGAGATGAAGGAGAAGAAGGACCGTGTCGACGACGCGCTGGCCGCAACGCGCGCAGCTGTCGAGGAAGGTATCGTTCCGGGCGGCGGCGTGGCTTACATCCGTGCCACGGCGGCTCTCGAAGGCCTGAAGGGCCAGAACGAGGACCAGACGACGGGTATCCAGATCGTGAAACGCGCCATCGAGGAGCCGCTCCGCCAGATCGTCGAGAACGCCGGCGGCGAAGGCTCGGTGGTCGTCAACAAGGTGAAGGAGGGCAAGGACGCCTTCGGTTACAACGCCCGCGACGACAAGTACGAGGACCTGCTGAAAGCCGGTATCATCGACCCGACGAAGGTGTCGCGCGTAGCGCTGGAGAACGCCGCGTCGATCGCCTCGATGTTCCTCACCACGGAGTGCGTGCTGGCCGAGAAGAAGTCCGACGCTCCCGCCGTGCCGGCGATGCCCGCAGGCGGTATGGGCGGCATGATGTAACGGATTCCCATTTATAAGCGGATATTTCCGCACATCTCTCGAACGGGGCGAATGGAATGTACCTCAAGTACTATCCGTTCGTCCCGTTCTTCACGATGCCCGGACGGATCCGGCTTAAAATCAGAATCCGCCCGGACCGGGACGCGGTATCCGGCATCTGCGCCGTTCCGGCGAATGCACGGCCTGCTCCCGGACCGGCCCGTCCATTTGCCCGGACCGGTTTCGTTTTGCCGGCCGTTTTTCGTACCTTTGCGGCGGAAAGATGCACGTTATGAAAAAAGGAATACTCTACGCCGTGCTGGCCTCGGTATTGTGGGCGATTGTCAATCCGTTCATCAAGCAGGGGTTGAGCTACGATTTCTCGCCGATGAATTTCGCGGGCCTGCGCTTCACCGTTGTCGGAATCATTCTCTTCGCCTACACCTGGCATCGCGGCATGTGGCGCGAGATCATGCAGCACCGGCGGCTTTTCGGCAACCTGATCCTGATCAATATGTTCATGGGCTATACGGCCTTCTATTTCGGAGTCGATTTCGTCAGCGGGGCCATCAGCTCGATCGTCATGGGCCTCACGCCGCTGATCAACGTGCTGCTGGCGCACCTCGTGGCCAGCAACGACCGCCTGAACCGTTACAAGGTCGTGAGTCTTGCGGTGAGCCTCGCGGGACTGCTGCTGATCGTCGGCACGGGCAGCGACGGTTCGCCGCTCGACTGGCGCGGCATCGGGGGTATCGTCCTGCTGCTGGCCTGCATCCTGTTCCAGGGCTATTCCGCGATTTCGGTTTCGGAGGACAAGGGCAAGGTCGATCCGATCTTCCTGAATGCCGTGCAGATGTTTTTCGGCGGCCTGCTGATTTACGGCGTGGGCATCGCGGCGGAGGGTTTCCACCCCTTCTGGGCCAAGCCCGTCGGGTTTTATGCGAGTCTCGGCGTGCTGGTCTTCATCTCGGTCTTCGCCTTCAGTTTCTGGTTCATGGCCCTGCGCACCGAGGGCACGAAGGTCAGCGACATCAATATGTGCCGTTTGATCAATCCTGTCCTGGGAGCCGTGCTGAGCTGGATCATGCTGCCCGGCGAATACCCCGATTTTAGCACCGTGGCGGGCATGGCGGTCATCGTCAGTTCGCTGGTCATCTACTTCCGGGGCGAGACGATCGTGCAACGGTGGCGGCTGCGCCGGCATTGACGCAAAACGGACCGTCCCCCGAAAGGAACGGTCCGTTTTCTTTGAGGCTGCGGCGGTTATTTCTCCTTGCCGCATTTGCGGTTCAATGCTTTCCATATGCCGGCCGGCAGGGCCGTGCAGGGGAGCGGTGTTTCCGGCGGGCTTACGGCATCCATTCCAGAATGCCCTCGACGGGGTTCGCCGCACGCCATGCTTCGAACTCGGCATAGGTGCGCACGCCGTCGCGAAGGACCGCCTGGTAGTATTCGATGCCCATGATCTTCACCTCGTCGGGCGTGTCGTACTTGATTTGCAGGACGGCGCGGCGCGTCTCGTCGGTCAGTACGGCGCTGATTCGGTCGGCCACGCGTTCGAAATAGCCGTCCCAGGCCGAGCCGCGGGGCATGTGGATCATGTCGATCTGCCAGAGCCGTTCGTCGGCGTCGGCATACCACGCATGCCATTCGAGACACTGGTCCTGCGCGTCGAGCAGGTTTCCGTACTCGATGCGACGGATGCGGGGATTTTCGGCCAGCCGGGCCATGGCGGCGAAGCTGTCGGCCACGCGGAGCGGTGAGGAGTAGATGTGAAAGTCGATGTCGCGGTGCTTCATCAGCAGACCCGTGCGGAGCGAGCCTACGAGGTTCGCTTCGGCGCCCACCGAGCGCCAGATGGCCTCCAGATCGGTGTCGCGGATGACCTCGCGGGCGCGCTGCTGGTTGGCGGCCGCAATTTCGAGGATGTCGTTCATGTCGTGTTTTTTAGGGGTTATAACGGCGGGCGGAGCGGTCCGGCCGCTCCGTCACGTGTGAAATCGGTTTTGTACGGCTATTTGCCGAGCAGGATGCGGGCCTGGGCCACGGCGGCGTCGGTGATTTCCGAGCCGGAGAGCATCTTGGCGATCTCGGTCACGCGCTCCTCGTCGCCCAGGCGCGTGATGTCGGTGCGCCCGCCGCGCTTGTAGACCACGAAGTGCGCCGTGCCCTTCGAAGCGACCTGCGGCAGGTGGGTGATGTCCACCACCTGCATCGAGGCCGAGAGCGAGGCGATGATTTCGCCCATGGCGTCGGCGATGCGTCCCGAAACGCCCGTGTCGATCTCGTCGAAGATGATCGTCGGCAGTTGCATCCGTTCGGCCAGCAGGGCTTTCAGGGCCAGCATCACGCGCGAAAGCTCGCCGCCCGAGGCGATGCGCTCGACGGGCTGCGGCGTCATTCGCGGATTGGCCGTGAAGAGGAATTGCACGCTGTCGCGGCCCGTGCGTCCCGGCTCTGCGAGGGGTGTCAGGGCGATGCGGAAAACCGTCTCGGGCATGCCCAGCCGGGCGAGGGTCGAGAGGATGTGTTTCTCGAATCCCGCAGCGGCCTTTTCGCGCGTCTTGTGCAGACGGTCGGCCAGCGTCGCGGTCTTTTCGGCGGCTTCCGATAGGGCCGCTTCCGCTTGGGCGATCTCCTCGTCGCTGTGGACGATGGCTGCGAGTTGTGCGGCGCAGCGGTCGCGCAGGGCGATCAGCTCCGCTTCGTCCGCCGCGCGGTGTTTCTGTTGCAGGGCGATCAGCGTGTCGAGCCGCGCCGAGCACTTCGCCAGCCGCTCGGGGTCGGCATCGAGCCGTTCGCATGCGGCGGCGGCCGAACCGTTGATGTCCTTCAGTTCCTCCAGCACCGAGCGCAGCCGTCCGGCATATTCCCCGGCGGCGGGGTAGTGGCTGCGGATATGGTTGAGTTCGTTCTCCGAATTCTTGAGCTGCGCCAGCACCCCGGTCTCGTCGGCGTCGAGGGCGTTGCGCAGGGAGGTCAGCGCCTCGCCGATGCGGTCGGCGTTTTCGAGCACCGCCAGCTCCTCCTCCAGCTCTGCCTGCTCGCCGGGGCGCAGGTTGGCCGAGGTGAGTTCCTCGGTCTGGAACCGGAGCCACTCTTCGTCGCGGCGGCCGTTGGCGGCCTCTTCGCGCAGGGCCGCGAGACGGCGGCGCAGCTCCGTAAGCCGGGCATACTGCGCGGCGTACTGCGTCAGCAGTTCCCCGTTCGCAGCCACGGTGTCGAGCGCCGAAGTCCTGAACTCCTCCGACGAGAGGATCAGGTTCTGGTGCTGCGAGTGGATGTCCAGCAGGCGTGCGCCCAGTTCGCGCAGTTGCGCCAGCTGCACGGGTACGTCGTTGACGAAGGCGCGGCTCTTGCCCGCAGGGGTGATCATGCGCGTCAGGGTCGTTTCGGGGGCATAGTCGAGGTCGTTCTCGGCGAAAAACGCTTCCAGACTGCTTCCCGCGAGGTCGAAGGTCCCCTCCACCGTGCAGTTGCGCGTTGCGTCCTTCATCGCCTGCCCGTCGTTCTTGGCTCCGAGCAGCAGGCCCAGCGCGCCGAGCAGAATGGATTTTCCGGCCCCGGTCTCACCCGTGATGATGTTCAGGTGGGGGTCCAGCTCCATTTCGAGCTTGTCGATGAGCGCGTAGTTTTCGACCGACAGACGGCGTAGCATACCAATTCGGAATTAAGAATTCAAAATTAAGAATTAAAAATGAAAAAACGAAAACCGGGTGCGATTGCGCGCTATTCGGCGAAAAACTCTTCGATACGTTCGGCGATGCGTTCGGCGACTTCGCGCTTCGACAGCAGGGGAAGCTCTTCGCGGCCCGTGCGGTCGATGAAGGTCACCTTGTTCGTGTCGCCGCGGAAGCCGGCTCCGGCGTCGCGCAGCGAGTTGAGGACGATGAAGTCGAAATTCTTCTTTTCGAGTTTGGCTTCGGCGTGCGCCTGTTCGTCGTGGGTTTCCAGGGCGAATCCCACCAGCAGGCGGCCGCCCTTGTGCGCTCCAAGCTCGGCGGCGATGTCGCGCGTGCGGCGCAGGGTGATGCACATGTCGCCGTCGCATTTCTTGATTTTGGTGTCCGAAACCCGGTCGGGGGTGTAGTCGGCCACGGCGGCGCACATCACGGCCCCGTCGGACCCTTCGAAAGCCCGGACCGCGGCGTCGTACATCTCGGTGGCCGAGAGCACGTCCACGCGCTCCACGCCCGCGGGCGTCGGCAGCTCCGTGCGGCCCGTGACAAGCGTCACGCAGGCCCCTCTGTCGGCCAGCTCCCCGGCAATGGCATAGCCCATCTTGCCCGAGGAGTGGTTCGAGATGAACCGCACGGGGTCGATGGCTTCGATCGTGGCTCCTGCCGTGACGATCAGCCGTTTACCTTGCAGGTTCTTTTTTTTTTCACGGAGAAGACCGCCGACGAATGCGGCGATCGCATCGGGTTCGGCCATGCGGCCCTTGCCCTGAAGACCGCTGGCCAGTTCGCCTTCGCCCGGCTCGACGATGTGCACGCCGCGCCGGGCGAGTGTCCGGAGGTTCTGCTGCGTGGCCTCGTGGGCGTACATGTCCAGGTCCATGGCGGGAGCCACGGCGACCGGGCAGCGGGCCGAGAGGTAGGTGGTCAGCAGCAGGTTGTCGGCGATGCCGGAGGCCATTTTGGCCAGGGTGTTGGCCGTGGCGGGGGCGATTAGGTAGCAGTCGGCCCATTCGCCCAACGACACGTGGGAGTTCCACGCGCCGTTTTCGGGGTCGAAGAACTCCACCAGAATCGGGTTCTTCGAGAGCGTGGCCATCGTCAGGGGCGTGATGAACTGCTTCGCCAGCGGAGTCATCACCACGCGCACGTCGGCGCCGGCCGTCTTCAATAAACGACAAAGCACGGCAGCCTTGTAGGCCGCTATGCTACCCGTGATACCCAGCAGTATGTGGCGTCCCGCCAGCGGGGGACGCGTGCCCGGGGATGCCATTGCGTGCGGATTTTAAATCTCCTTCATCACGCCGTCCTTGCCCTCCTTGTAGACCAGCTCGTGGTCGAGGAACTCCTCGGTGGCGATGATCACCGGTTTGGGCAGGCGTTCGTAGTAACGCGAAATCTCGATCTGCTCGCGGTTCTCGAAGGTCTCCTCCATGGTGTCGGTGGGCGACGAGAAATCGGCGAGCTTGCGGTTAAGCTCCGTCTTGAGTTCGGTCGAGATCTGGTTGGCGCGGCGGGCGATGATGTTGATGCTTTTGTAGACGTTGCCCGTCTCCCGGTCCAGATCCACCAGCTTGCGCGTGATGGTGTTGTTGGGAATGTTCTTCTTGATTTCCATCTTATATGTTGTTGTCTTTGTTATTGCGGTCGAGGTAGTCGCGTGCCTGCTGGGCCATGCGGTCGAGGCTCTTGATGTGCGTCGATTCGGGGAACTCCTCCTTGAACGAGAGGTAGGAGTCGAGCATCGACAGGTAGCGGTCGGTCTGCTTTTCGGAGATCGAGTTGCTGGCCAGGCGGTAGCCCGAATCGACGATCAGGTACATGATCTCTTCGCGGCGCTTGCTCTCGGGGTATTGTTTCAGCGCGTTCTTGAACGCCACGATCGCCGATTTGTATTTGCCCGTCTTATAATAGGTGTAGGCGTTCAGGTAGGCTTTCTCGTGGAGCCGTTCGGTCAGCTCGGTGTTGATCTTGCGGAAGTTCTCGACGCGGTCACTCTGCGGATAGCGCGACATGAATTCGTTGATGGCGATCAGCGCGTGCCCGGTCATCGTCTGGTCGCGCGAGGGACCCGGCGAGAGGTAGTAGAAGCAGAGCGCGTACATGCCCTCGGCGTCTTCGATGAAGGCGCTGCGGCCGAATTTGCGGCGGAAGTCGTCCAGCAGGGTCGAAGCCGTGTCGAAATCGCGGTTCTTGTACTTGCAGCGGGCGTTGAAGAACGAGATGCTGTCTTCGCGCGACGAGCCCGTGTAGTAGTGCTGCACGCCTTCGAAAAGGGTCGAGGCGCGCTGCCATTTCTCCTTCTGGTAGTACTCCAGCGCCTTGCTGTAAATCAGTTCGGGCTGCCCGCTTTTCAGAAGGGCGTTCATCCCGGAGCATCCTCCGAGGATGATCGCTGCCGCCACTCCGCAAAGGGCGTATAAAAAAGTCTGCTTCATTTATGAATCTTTTACGGCGCTTTATCGCGCAAAGTTATGCATAAATTAACGATTTGCAAAAAAAAATATTGCTCGCGGAGGCTGCGAAGATGCCGTGCGGGGCGTTTTTTCCGGCGGCGCGTGAAAAAGCCCCTGCCGGGGCGGGGGCTTGAGGGCGGGGCGAAGGTGCCGGAACGATGTTTCGGGGTGTGGATAAATGCCCGATTTGCAGCTTGTTGCGGTGGGGCGCGCCGTGCCGGGACGTTTTCGGCGACGGTGTCAGAAGAAAAATCCCAGGGACCCGCCGTAGACGATGTCGTGGGGCACTTTGACGCGCCGGGCGATTCCTTCGGAGGTGAAATCGTGCCAGACGCGCGAACGCGGGTAGCCCGAGATGCGGAAGTCGATGAAGAATTTGCGGACGTTGAAGCCCAGTCCGCCCATGACGCCCACGTCGCCGTTGTTGAAGCGGACCTTGAGCAGCTGCGGGACGCTGCTCCGCTCGGATTCCGTGACGCGGAACAGCGCGCCGCCGAACAGGCGCAGCACGCCGAACTGGAAGCCCAGCTGGACGGGGATTTCGAACCGCTCGGTGCGCAGCGCGATGCGGCGGCTCCCGGAGTTCTCGGCCAGCACGTTGTAATTGACGAAGGCGTAGTTCAGTTCCGATTGCAGGTGGAGGTGTTTCGAAAGGTTGAGCCGCAGGACGAAGCCCACGTCGTAACCGGCCCGGACGGCGCCGGGCGTGAAGCGGGTGTCGCCGATGCGGGTCGGGACGAACGAGTAGTCGGCGAAGTTGACGCCGCCGCGTACGCCGACCATCAGGCGTTGGGCGGAGGCCGCGCCGGAGAAGACGAGCGCGGCGAGGAGGGTGAAGACCAGGTGTTTCATAAGACGTTGATGTTTAGGACGGGATCACATCAGGGGTGACACGAGCCGGAGCACGTCGCCCAGCGTCCGGCGCCACAGCGGCGGCCTCCATTCGGCGCGCGTGATGCGGCGGCACGAGGCGAGGTCGTCGTCGAAGGTCGCCGCCAGCTGCCGGACCGTCTCGCGGTCGCGGATGAAGGCCGTGACTTCGAGGTTGTCCGTCAGACTGCGGTAGTCCATGTTCGCGGTTCCGACCGACGCCAGCGTGTCGTCGACGATCACCAGTTTGGCGTGCAGGAATCCGTTGTCGTAGCGGTAGAGCTCGACTCCGGCGTCGAGCAGGTCCGCGACGTAGGAGTCGGACACGAGGTCCGAGAACGGCGAGTCGCTGCACGTCGGGATCATCACTTCGACCCGGATGCCGCCCCGCGCCGCAAGGCGCAGCGCGTCGAGGATCAGCGTCGGGGGCAGGAAGTAGGGTGAGCAGATGCGCACCCGCTGTCTGGCCCGGACGACGGCCGCTGCGAAAGCCTCGGCGATGGTCAGCCGCGAGGGGCCTTCTTCGGACCAGGCCAGCTGGATCGGCAGGCGCTGCCGGATGCCGTGCGGGGCGACGTAACGGCGCAGGTCGAGACATTCGTCCGTGACCCGCGCCCAGTCGGCGATGAAGAGCCGCTGCAAGTCCTTCACGGCGTCGCCCTCGATGCGGAGGTGCTCGTCGCGCCACTTGCCCATGTAATCTCCGTCGAGGTAGTATTTCGCAATATTTATGCCACCCAGAAAGGCGACACGGCCGTCCGTGACGACTATTTTGCGGTGGTTGCGGCGCGAGACGCGCGTGGTGAACCACGGGAAGCGCACCGGCTCGAAGGCGGCCGTGCGTACCCCGGCGTCGTGCATGCGGCGCAATGTCGTGCGGCTCAGCCGCCACGAGCCTACGGCGTCGTAGATGACGCGCACTTCGAGTCCGGCGCGGGCTTTGCGGATCAGGATTTCGGCGATGGTGCGCCCGATGCGGTCGTCGCGGATGATGTAGTACTCCATGTGGATCGAGCGGACGGCGTGTTGCAGGGCGGCGATCAGCGCCGTGAAGGCGTTGCTGCCGTTGTGCAGCAGGCTGACGCTGTTGCGGGGCGCGGGGCGGGTTCCGCAGCCGCGGGCGACGATCTGCTCCACGGCGTCGCCCCGGCAGTCGTAGGGTTCTGCCGCCGGGACCGCGCGGCGGTATCCGGCCAGCACGTAAAGCAGCGTGCCGGCGACGGGAAGCAGGAAGACCAGCGCCAGCCAGGCGGCCGCCGAGGCCGGTATCCGTTGGCGACGCGTGATGACGGCGGCCGCGCCGAGCGTCCACAGCAGATGAAGCGTAAGGGCGATGTACATACCCCGCACGGCGGGCACGATCCGTGCCACGAGGCGCGAAAAAAGATTTGGAAATATGGATTTTACTTCCTATCTTTGTCTATGCAATAGCAACGGGGTTCTGGCCTTTTCGGGTCAGGATTCTTATTTTTTACGTTTTATTCGGTTTTTGGAATTTCCGGCTTCCGGCGGGAGATTCCGGAGAGTTATTGGATTATGGCACAAGAGATTATTTATCTGACAGCGGAGGGCTACAAGAAAATCAAGGACGAACTCGAGCACATGCGTTCCGTCGAGCGTCCGGCGATTTCGGCGGCGATCGCCGAAGCGCGCGACAAGGGCGACCTTTCGGAGAATGCGGAGTACGATGCCGCCCGTGAGGCACAGGGGTTGCTGGAGATGCGTATCGCCAAACTGGAGGATACGATGGCCAACGCCCGCGTGATCGACGAGTCGAAGATCGACAAGGGCAAAGTGCAGATTTTGAGCAAGGTGACGCTTCTGAACCACAACAATCAGAAGCAGATGACCTACACGATCGTCGCCGAGCACGAGGCGAATCTGCGCGAAGGCAAACTGGCGATCGGCACGCCTATCGCGAAGGCGCTGCTGGGCCGCAAGAAGGGCGACCGTGTGGACGTGGAGGTTCCGGCCGGCACGATCCATTTCGAGATCCTCGACATCAGCATTTGAACCGCCCGGCTTTTTCCGGGGGTGTCCGCTTCCCCCGGGGAGTGCCGGACAGGACATACACCCTCATTTGTAGGTATTTTTGCAGGGGCCGCTTGTCGCGGTCCCTTTTTTTCGTATCTTCGCCACCGTGAAGACAATGCACCTCCGCCTCAAACAATGCCTCGCGGCCTTTATGCTGGCCGTTCTGCTCGCAGCCCATGCGGGTCAGAAGGTGCATATCTATTTGGAGGACCATGCCCATTTCGCGGCTTTCAGCGGCGATCTGGTTCCCGACAACGGCGCTGCCGAACAGGTCGTCGAATTCTGTGTCGTCGACGATTTCTATTTCTTCCCCTACCTGGCCGAGACCCAGCCTCCGCATGAATTCTACGCCGAGGTGCTGGCCGTGCTGCAACCCGAAGCCACGCGCTGCAAATGTGCGGTCGAGGTCCGGCGTTTCTCCCTGCGGGCGCCTCCGGCGGCGTAATTGCGTTTCGTAATATCGGCATGTCCGGCTGCATCGCGACAACTGCGGCGACAGGCGAGGGCCGACGATTTATCGTTTGCCGAGCCGTCAAAGCGGAAGCGGCGTGTGTTTTTACGCCGTAAGTCCCTTCCGAGGAGGGGATTCAGGGGTGGACCGGATTTGTAAACGCGGCCGGAAGCCGCAATCATCCGCATGCCGGAGCGGACTTACTTTCACCATTATTCAATACTTTCGTATGAAACGATATATTTTGTTGGCGCTGTCCGTGTGCCAGAGCCTTGTCGTGCTCGCGGCCGAAGCGCCGCGCAAAAGCACGGACGCGAATCTTTTCGGCCACGTCGTGGACCGTGAAACCCATGAACACATTCCCTACGCCTCGGTGGCCGTCGTCGGCACGGCTTTCGGTACGACGACCGACGCTTCGGGCCACTATTTCCTGAAAAACCTCCCTGTCGGCGAACTGACGCTCGAAGTCCGTGCGCTGGGCTATGCCTCCGGTCGGATGACCGTCGCTCTCGAACGGGGCGAGACCCGGGAACTCAACTTCGAGGTGGCGCAGAGCGGCATTTCGATGGACGAAGTGGTCGTCTCGGCCAGCCGTTCGGAGACGCTGCGGCGCGAAGCTCCGGCGCTGGTGAGCGTGCTGGACGCCGGCCTGTTCGAACGGGCCAACGCCTCGTGCCTGGCCCAGGGCCTTTCGTTCCAGCCCGGGGTGCGCGTCGAGGACGACTGCCAGAACTGCGGCTTCACGCAGGTCCGCATCAACGGTCTCGACGGCCACTATTCGCAGATTCTGGTCGACTCGCATCCGGTTTTCTCCTCCCTGACGGGTGTCTACGGGCTGGAGCAGATTCCGGCCAATATGATCGAGCGGGTCGAGGTGCTGCGCGGCGGCGGGTCGGCGCTCTACGGCTCGTCGGCCATCGGCGGCACGATTAACATCATCACCCGTGAGCCGACGCGCAGTTCGGCTCAGCTGTCGCATACGCTGACCTCGCTCGGAGGCAGCAACTCCTACGACAACAACACGATGCTCAACGCTTCGATCGTCTCCGAAAGCGGCCGTGCGGGCATCAGCGTCTTCGGCCAGAGCCGCCACCGTTCGGGCTACGACCACGACGGCGACGGATTCACCGAACTGCCCGTCATCAGCAGCCAGTCCGTGGGCATGCGCTCGTTCTTCCGCACGGGGGCCTATTCGCGCATCACGGCGCAGTACCACCACATCGACGAGTACCGCCGGGGCGGCGACCTGCTGAAGCAGCCGCCCCACGAAGCCTTCGTCGCCGAGCAGACCGACCATGCCATCGACGGCGGAAGCCTTTCGTTCGACATCTCGTCGGCCGACCGCAGCAACCACTTCAATGCCTACGCCTCGTTCCAGAACACGGCCCGCAAGAGTTATTACGGCAGCAAGCAGGACCTCGACGCCTACGGCACGACGCACGATCTGACCCTCGCCGCGGGCATGCAGTATGTCCATGCCTTCCGCAAACTGCTCTTCATGCCCTCGGAGCTGACGCTCGGCACGGAGTACAGCTACGACGACCTTTCGGACCGTTCGATCGGCTATGACATCCGCACTGACCAGACGGTGCACATCGTCGGGGCCTATCTCCAGAACGAATGGAAGACCCGGAAATGGTCGCTGCTCATCGGCGGCCGCCTCGACAAGCACAGCCTCGTGGACCATGCGATCTTCAGCCCCCGGGCCAATGTCCGCTTCAATCCTTCGGAGTCGGTGAACCTGCGTGTGAGCTATGCCGGGGGCTACCGCGCCCCGCAGGCCTTCGACGAGGACATGCACATCGCCATCGTGGGCGGCAAGCGGGTCCGCATCCGGCTTGCCGACGATCTGAAGGAGGAACGCTCGCACAGCGTGAGCCTCTCGGCCGACCTCTACCACACTTTCGGCCGGGTGCAGACCAACCTGCTCGTCGAGGGATTCTACACCCGTCTCGACGACGTGTTCGCCCTGCGCGACATCGAGGACACGGCCGACGGCGGCAAAATCAAGGAGCGTTACAACGGTTCGGGCGCCACGGTGAGGGGCCTGAACGCCGAAGGCCGGGCGGTTTTCACCCGCTGGTTCGAGTTGCAGGCGGGCGTGACGTGGCAGCGGAGCCGCTATGTCGAGCCTGAATACTGGAGCGAGGACAAAACGGTGCCTCCCGTGCGCCGGATGTTTCGCACGCCCGATCTGTACGGTTATTTCACGGCGTCGCTGAAGCCCTTGCGCAATTTCACGGCCGACGTGACGGGAACCTGCACGGGCGAGATGCTCGTGCAGCACATGGCCGGATCGGGCGTGGAGCGGGATGTGGCCGTCACGACGCCTGCGTTCTGCGACGTGAACCTGCGTCTGGCCTACGACCTGCGGGTCTACAAGGAGATCACCCTCCAGCTTTACGGCGGCGTGCAGAATCTGTTCAACGCTTACCAGAAGGATTTCGACAAGGGCGTGGACCGCGATTCGGGCTACATTTACGGACCTTCGTTGCCCCGCAGCTGGTTCATCGGCGCGAAGGTCAGCTTCTGATAGACGCTCCTTTCCGGATACGAAAAAGCCGCTCCGAATCGTCGGAGCGGCTTTTGTAAAGGAGTTCCCTGGGTTTTGCGGGACAGGCTTTCCGTATTCCGGTCCGCCACCCACCCCCGGTTTAGAGCGCCTTGATCTCGTGCAGGATGTTGTTCGTCTTGCGGACGGCCTCGGCCGAAGCGGCGAACTTCTCGGCCTCTTCCTTCGTGAGGTCGATCTTCACGATCTTCTCGATGCCCTTGCGGCCGATGATCGCGGGAACGCCGATGCAGATGTCCTTCTGGCCGTACTCGCCGTCGAGGTAGCAGCAGCAGGGAACCATCTTCTTCTGGTCGTTGAGGATAGCCTCGACCATCATCGCTGCGCCTGCGCCGGGAGCGTACCATGCCGAAGTGCCGATGAGTTTGGTCAGCGTGGCTCCGCCGACCATCGTGTTGGCGACAGCCTCTTCGAGTTTCTTCTTCGAAGCGAACTGCGAAACGGGAACGCCGTTGACCGTGGCTTTCGATACGAGCGGAATCATCGTCGTGTCGCCGTGGCCGCCGATGACCATGCCGTCGACGTTGTTGATGTTAGCGCCCGTGGCCTTGGCCAGGTAGCACTTGAAGCGGGCCGAGTCCAATGCGCCGCCCATGCCGATGATACGGTTCTTCGGGAGTCCCGAAGCCTTCAGGGCCAGGTAGGTCAGCGTGTCCATCGGGTTGGCAACCACGATGATGATGGCGCGGGGCGAGTACTTGATGACGTTCTCGATCACGCCCTTCATAATGCCGGCGTTCGTGCCGATCAGCTCCTCGCGGGTCATGCCCGGCTTGCGGGGAATGCCCGAGGTGATGACCACCACGTCCGAATTGGCCGTCGTCTTGTAGTCGTTGGTTGCGCCTACGACCTTCGTGTCGAAATCCATCAGCGTCGAGCACTGGTACATGTCCAGCATCTTGCCTTCCGAGAGACCCTCCTTGATGTCGATGAGGACCACTTCGCTCGCCACCTCGCGGCAAGCCATCACGTTTGCACAGGTTGCACCTACGGCGCCTGCACCTACGACAGTAACTTTTGACATAATGTTTGTTTTTATTAAGTATGTTTGTTCTTTTTTAATCCCGCTCTCTGAAATCCTTGCCGCCTTGTCGCCGCCTTTGGCGTCGTTTGCAAGTCTGACCCCACCCCAAACCCCTCCCTCGGGAGGGGCTTATCGCATGCGGCCGGAATTTCAGCCCGAAAACCATCCGCCTTGGCGGGGACTTT